>CALFYB010000462.1 GCA_937952995.1 uncultured Caulobacteraceae bacterium | reverse complement strand
TTGCGTCTTGGCCGGGCCTCTATCGACCAGACCTTTGAGCGGGCAGGGCGCTCGCGGGCCGACGTCACCCTGCGCGAAGCGCTGGACCGGTTTGTGATGGCCACGCCAGACGATCTGTTCGAAGCCGTGGGCCGTGGACGAATTACCGCAAGCCAGGTGCTGGATGCCGTCTTCCCCGGCCTGAAGGATGTTGAGCGCGAGGCCGCGACGGCCCGCAGTCCCATCGAGAGCGGCAAGGGTGCACGGCTCTATGTGCGCGGCGGCGGTGTCCATGCGGGCACGGAGCTGACCTTCGCCTCGTGCTGCAGTCCGGTTCCAGGAGATCGGATTGTCGGCATTGTCGATCCGCAGACCGATGTCTTGACGGTGCACACCATCGATTGCGCGCGTTTGGCGGCGTTCGAGGACAAGGAAGACCTGTGGCGCGACCTGCAGTGGACGCCGGAGGCCGAACACAACACCATTTCCCACGCCCGCCTTCGAGCGACGATTAAGAATGCGCCGGGTGTGCTGGGTAAGGCCTGCACCATTATTGGCGAGGCAGGCGGCAACATCATGAATTTGCGGATGCACCACCGCCAATCTGGCTATTTCGACGTCGATTTTGACTTGGACGTCCGTGATGCTCGGCACCTGACCCATGTTGCGGCGGGCCTGAGGGCATGCCCTGAAGTCGATGTCGTCGACCGGGCACAGGATTAAACCCTCTGCGCGCGGTGGGGCTGCGCGGGGCGGGGCTTGCGTCCGCCGATGAATCCAGCGCAAAAACGGCGCAACCTTTCTGTGAGACAAAGCCATGACAACCGAAGACGTACTTGAAGAGTTCCGCGCTGCTGGTGCGCTGAAAGAGGGCCATTTCGTGCTGTCCTCTGGGCTGCACAGCCCTGTGTTTCTTCAGAAAAACCTCGTCTTCATGGACGCTTCGCGGACCGAGCGCCTCTGCAAGGCCCTCGCGGCCAAGATCGTGGCGGCGGTCGGGCCCGTTGACGTGGCCATCTCCCCAGCTGTTGGCGGGATCATTCCGGGTTACGAGACCGCCCGTCACCTCGGCGTGCCGTCGATGTATGTCGAGCGCGAAGGCGGGGCCTTCAAGCTACGCCGGGGCTTTAGCGTCGAGCCGGGCCAAAAGGTGGTCATGGTCGAGGACATCGTCACGACCGGCCTGTCGTCTCGTGAATGTATCGCCGCAATCCAAGAGGCGGGCGGCGAGGTGGTCGCGGCGGCCTGTATCGTCGACCGCTCTGGTGGCCGCGCTGACGTGGGCGTGCCGCTGATCGCATTGGCGACATTGGATGTTCCGGCCTATCCCGCGGATGCCCTTCCGCCCGAGCTTGCCGCGATCCCGACGACCGATCCGGGCAGCCGCAGGCTTTCCAAGTGAGCCTTCCGCTTCGTCTAGGGGTCAATATCGACCATGTGGCGACCGTGCGAAATGCGCGGGGAGGGCTCAATCCTGATCCCCTGCGCGCGGCTCGGCTGGCCATCGACTGCGGTGCGGACGGCATAACCGCCCATCTGCGCGAAGATCGCCGCCATATTTCCGATACAGACATTGAGGCTCTATCGGCCCTTTGCCGCGAGCTCGGTCGTCCGCTGAACTTCGAGATGGCGGTCACCGACGAGATGCGCGACATCGCCTTGCGCTACAGCCCCCATGCCGCCTGCCTCGTGCCCGAAAAGCGCGAAGAGCGGACGACTGAGGGCGGGCTCGATGTGGTCAAGGGTCACAACACCATCGCGCCCGTGGTCAAGACCTTGCGGGACGCCGGCATTCGCGTGTCCCTGTTTATCGAGGCTGATCCTGAGCAGATCGCCACAGCCGCCGCGATGGGCGCGCAGGTCGTCGAGCTTCACACCGGAGCCTTTTGCGATGCCTTGCGTGAGGGGCGGGCCGACCAGGCTGAGGCTCTGTTGCAGACCTTGCGTGACGGTGCCGCCTTGGCCGCAGAGCAAGGGCTGGAGGTCCATGCCGGGCACGGGATCGACTACGAGACCGTCACCGCCATCGCCTCGATCCCTCAAATTGTCGAGTTGAATATCGGTCACTTCTTGATCGGTGAAGCCATCTTCGTTGGTCTGGGTGAAGCCATGGCCCAGATGCGCACGCTGATGCAGGCGGCGAGGGCGGCCTCGTGATCATCGGGCTAGGCTCTGACCTTTGCGACATCCGCCGCATTCAGGGCTCGCTCGACCGCTTTGGGGATCGCTTCACGCACCGGATCTTCACCGAGACCGAGCGCGCGCGTTCCGAACGCAAGCCAGACCGCGCCGCCAGCTATGCCAAGCGTTTCGCCGCCAAGGAGGCCTGTTCTAAGGCTTTGGGCACGGGCTTTCGCCAAGGTGTGTTCTGGCGCGATATGGGGGTTGCCAATCTTCGTAGCGGCCAGCCGACCCTCATCCTCACGGGGGGAGCTGCTGCGCGTTTGGCCAAGATGTTGCCGCCGGGCACCAAGGGTGTCGTGCACCTGACCATGACCGACGATCATCCCTACGCCCAAGCCTTTGTTATTATTGAGGCCTTGCCCGATGACAGCAAATTAATGGGCGGCGCACCTGTTGCTGGTGTATAGGTTCGCGAAAGGGTCGCCGAGCGACTCTGTTCCTGATGGTTTGCTGAGAGACCCGAGACCATGAGTTCTGCCGATCAGCCTGAAATGGCCAAACCGTCCGAAGCCGCCAGCGAGATTGTCGAGGTCGTAAAGACCGTCGTCTATGCCCTGCTGATCGCCTTGGTCTTGCGGATATTCCTGTTCCAGCCCTTCACCATTCCGTCGGCCTCGATGGAGCCGAACCTGCTGGAAGGCGACTACATCATCGTCTCCAAATATAGCTACGGTTACAGCCACCATTCGATCCCGATGAGCCCGCCGCTGTTCTCTGGCCGGATTTTGGCCACGCCGCCCAACCGGGGCGATATCGTGGTGTTCAAGCTGCCGCGCGATGGCCATACCGACTATATCAAGCGCCTGATTGGCCTTCCCGGCGACCGAGTTCAGGTCAAGCAAAGCGTCATCTACATTAACGACAAGCCCCTGCCGCGTGTCGGCGACGGCAAGGTCGTGCTCGATATGGGCGGCGGTTTTGGTCAGCCTGCTGAGCGCTTCAAGGAAACCAATCCCGAAGGTCGGCAATATGCCACCTACAGCTTTGGCACCGAGGGCGACGCTGAAAATACTGGGGTCTATGTCGTGCCTGAAGGCCAATATTTCATGATGGGCGACAATCGCGACAATTCACTTGATAGCCGCTTCCCCGAAGAGATCGGCGTCGGCTTCGTCCCTGCAGAGAACCTCGTGGGTCGGGCGCGGATCATTCTGTTGTCATGGAACCGAGGCGTGTCTCTATTCAAGCCTTGGACGTGGTTCACCGAAGCGCGCCTGAGCCGCTTTGGTCATGTGTTGAAATAGATGAACGCTAGGGCGGCGGAAGTCACCGCGCTTGAGCTTCGACTCGGCCACAGTTTTGCGGCCCCAGACCTGCTGGAGCAGGCGCTGACCCATGCCAGCGTCGGAGAGGGTGCGCGTAAGGTTCTCAACAATGAGCGCCTAGAGTTTCTTGGCGATCGGGTCTTGGGTCTCTTTACGGCGGAAGTGCTGATGGCTCAGTTCCCGACGGCGCGCGAAGGGGACCTGTCGCAGCGCTATAATATGCTGGTCAATCGCGAGGCCTGCGCCCGCGCTGCGCGGCGCATGGGCCTTGGTCCGGCCCTGCGGCTCGCGGGCGGCGAGTCCAAGCGCGGCGGGCGCGAGCATGACACGATCTTGGCCGATGCCTGCGAGGCGGTGCTTGCGGCTCTTTATGTAGACGGCGGCCCTGATGTCGCGCGTGAGGTCTATCTGCGTTTTTGGGCCGAGGAGATTGAGACGCTCGGTCAATCAGCCATCGGCAGTGCGGCCATGGGTAATCCCAAGTCGTTTCTGCAAGAGTGGGCCGCCTCAAAACGAAAGCCCATCCCCACCTATGTCGTCATCGCACGATCAGGGCCTGACCATCAGCCGGTTTTTACGGTAGAGGTACAGGTTGACGGCCTTGCGCCCGCGAAAGCGGAAGGCCGTTCACGTCAAGAGGCCGAGAAGGCCGCGGCCAGCCTGTTGCTGAGCCGGGAAGGTTTGCAATGAACACCTCAACTGCCGCGCCAACAAGAGCCGGTTTCGTCGCCATCATCGGATCGCCCAATGCGGGCAAGTCGACGCTGGTCAATCGTTTGGTCGGCTCCAAGGTCTCGATCGTCACCCAGAAGGTCCAGACCACGCGCTTCCCCGTGCGCGGCGTTTGCATGGACGGGCAGTCGCAGATCGTTCTGGTCGACACCCCCGGCATCTTCACGCCGCGCCGCCGCCTCGACCGGGCCATGGTACGCTCGGCTTGGAACGGGGCTGAAGACGCCGACGCCGTCGTGCATCTGGTCGACGCCCACGCTGAGATCGCGGTTAAGGATGGCACGGCCAAGGCGGCGGAAAAGCGCTGCGCCGACGATACGGCCACCATCCGGGCTGCCTTGAAGTCCAGCGGCCGCAAGGCCGTCTTGGCCATGAACAAGATCGATCTGGTCAAGCGCGACGCCTTGCTGGCCCTGACCAACGACCTGTTCGAAGAGGGTGTCTATACCGAGGTGTTCATGATCTCGGCCCACAACGGCTCGGGCGTCGATGACCTCAAGCACCATATGTCGAGCCTGATGCCCGAGGGGCCTTGGCTCTATCCCGAAGACCAGACCGCCGATCTGCCTGTGCGCCTGCTGGCTGCTGAGATCACGCGCGAAAAGGTCTATCTGCGCGTCCACGAAGAGCTGCCCTATGCCGCCACCGTGGAAACCACCTCCTTCAAGGAGGCTAAGGCTGGAGCCGTGCGCATCGAGCAGACCATCTATATCGAGCGCGAAGGCCAGCGGGCCATCATCCTAGGCAAGGGTGGCCAGACCCTGAAATGGATTGGCGAGAACTCCCGCAAGGACTTGATCGAGATATTGGACCGTCCGGTTCACCTGTTTTTGCACGTCAAGGTTCGCGAAAACTGGCAAGAAGAGCGCGCCTTCTATGCCGATCTGGGCCTCGATTTCGACGTCTGATCCTTCCTATCCCCCTATTGCCTGCCAAGAGAGCCTCCTATGTCTGACAGCCTTCCTGACCGCTTGAGCGTTAATCCAAAGAGCCCCTACTACAATGCGGACCTGCTCCAGCAGGGCATCGGCATCCTGTTCAAGGGTGTCGAAAAGACCAATGTTGAAGAATATTGCGTCAGCGAAGGCTGGGTCCGCCTCAGTGTCGGCAACACCGTAGACCGCAAGGGCAATCCCATGACCATCAAGCTGCAAGGCCCGGTCGAGCCCTATATCCGCGCGCCCGAATAGGCTTAAGGCTTCAAAGGTTCGTCCATGACCGAATGGGAAGACGACGCCTATGTCCTGTCCGCCCGCGCTCACGGTGAGAGCGGCGCGATTGTCGATCTCTTGACCGAGACGCACGGGCGACACGCGGCCCATGTGGCTGGGGCGGCGTCGCGGCGCATGAAGCCCTTCTTGCAGCCCGGGGCACGGGTTGTTGTCAACTATCGCGCTCGGGTGCCCGATCAGCTCGGCTCCGCCACGCTCGAACCGATCGGGGAGGGGCCGTCTGCCCTGTTTGATGACCCCTTGGCGCTGGCAGGCCTGTCCTCTGCGGCGGCGGTGACAGCCGGGGCCTTGCCCGAACGTCAGGCTCACCCCGGTGCGTTTCTCGCCTTGGAGGCGTTGATCGGTTGTCTGCCCCTGACCGAGGTCTGGCCAGCGGTTTATGTGCGGTTTGAGGCAGGCCTGTTGCAGGACCTTGGCTTTGGGCTGGACCTGTCGCGTTGCGCGGCCACCGGGTCTGTTGACGATCTGGTCTATGTCAGCCCTCGCACAGGCCGTGCGGTCAGCCGCGCTGCGGGTGAGCCCTATCGCGACAAGATGCTGATCCTGCCTCCCTTTATGCTGTCCGCGCAGGGCGGGTTAAACCCCGGCGACATTGGCGCGGGTATGGCCTTGACGGGGCACTTCCTCGATCAGTTCGTCTTCGCGGCCATGAACCGTCCCTTGCCTGCACCTCGGGAGCGGTTGTTGGAACGGTTGAGGGATGCAGGCGCGCTCTAGGGGAGCAATCTGCGGCTTCCATTTTACGTGTTCCCCGCGCAGGCGTGGATCCAGACCCTTACCCGCTGCGCGAGTGCACCCCCCACTCCCAACCCTCTCCCCCTCAAGGGGGGAAAGGGCTTATCCGTTCTTTCTTAGCCCTCTCCCTGTGGGAGAGGGTTGGGTGAGGGCCTTGTTTGTTTCCTTCTTAATGAAACCCCCTACCCCGGCTACGCCGGTACTTCCCCCAAAGGGGGAAGATTTGAGGATCCAAGATCTTCCCCCTCTGGGGGAAGTGGCGCGAAGCGACGTAGGGGGCCTTGTTTCCTTTCTCCCGTTTTCCCCGCGAAGGCGGGGACCCAGAACCTTTCACTCAGGCGGGAAATGGCCCGACTGGATCGCCGCCTTCAAGGGGAAGGTGGCGGAGCTAAAGTGCATCCTCGTCCAGCGGCGCGCTCAGACTAACGGATGAACTAGCTCGCGAATATCCAGTCCCCAGCCCGTTCGGACAGGAAAACCGCCTCGACAACATCCCTGTTCATGCCGAATATTCTGCTGAAGCTCAGGACGCTATGATTGCCATACTATTCGATACGCCGTTTTGAACCGCGTGACGCGCCGCTCTTAAGCGCCGTCTTTGTCGACTCCGTCCGCGGGGGCGGCGCGCGGGACTATGGTCCGGTTCAGGTTGAGGTCTGGGCGAACGCTGCTCCCCGTCCGCAAAGTTTTGAGGATCGCGCTGAAGCGGGGGATCTCATCTGGGTCGCTGTCGATGGAGCTGATCAGCCGCTGGCCTATGGGCTTTTGGAGCGCGATGGGCACCTCGACCACCTCTATTGCCGATCCGACCACATCGGGACGGGCCTCGCTTCGGCGCTTTATGACCAGATCGAGCAGGAGGCTCGCGCTCTGGGCCTAGCTCAACTGTACACCGAGGCCAGCGAAGCGGCGCGCCGACTGTTTCTGCGCAAGGGTTTCGCTGTGGTTCACCGCCGTGATTTCGAGCTGCGGGGTGTGGCGATCCACAACTACCGGATGGAGAAAAACCTTCGAGGCTGAGGCACCGCGCAAAATGCAACCAGTCAACCCCCGCTATTTACCCGATTTTATCGATCTGTTAAGGGCCCCCTAAAGTTCGTATCGATACTCTGAGGTGCTCGTTCATGAAGCTGCTTTTCAACCGATGGGTGGCAGCCATAGCGGGCCTGTTTCTGATCCTTTCTGCAAATGGCGCATGGGCGACTACAGTCGCCGTCGGGACGGGGCCAACCGCCAACTTTAATTCAAACACGATGTTCGACATCACGGCAGCCAACGCTGTGACAATTAACGGACTAACGTTCCAAGAGGTCCGTACGGCGGGTACATTTCAGATCTACGGTCGGCCTTCAACCTTTGTTGGCCATGATAGCTCAAGTGCCGGCTGGACCCTGCTCGCGTCGGGTGCGCTGACCGTCGGCACCAATAAGGTATTTCCCACAGCCTTTAGCTTTACCGTCCCGGCTGGAGCGACTTACGCCCTCTATGTGGCGTCGAGCGATGGTGGGTTTTTCTATTATAAGAATTCG
>CALFYB010000461.1 GCA_937952995.1 uncultured Caulobacteraceae bacterium | reverse complement strand
TTGGCACGTCTTGAATGGCTTCTTCGCGCTTTTGCGCGGTAACGACCAGCTCTTCAAGAATCGATCCGCCTTTAGCTGGCGCGGCTTCTTGAGCAAAGGCTGGCATAGCAACGGCGGCAACGGCAATGGCGGAAACGCCCATCGCCAGATAGCTCCGCAAACGCAGAGTCTGTGTCATTTAGATTCCTCCCTAGCAACCAAGGCCGACTTTTAATCGGTCCAATTGGTGCAAATCCCCGGCGAAAATATTTATTGGGTTAAATTGGCTTTCATTTCAGAGGCTTGGCTATTGCAAGACTCTCATCGGCCAGATCAACCCATCCCAATCCGGCGGCGTTTGAGCGGACTCAACCGGAACCGTCGAAGCGAGACGAGGATTTGCTATCAGATACTATCTTTATGCACGAGAGATAATTGCGACTTTCCTTTCGTCGTAAGGTAAAAAATCCTGCCTGTGACTATTTTGAGAAGCCCCATGACTCTTCCTTCATCCTCCTCGCCAGACGGTGCGCTGGTCTTATTTTCTGGGGGACAGGACTCTACGGTCTGTTTGGCTTGGGCCTTGGAACGCTATGGCCGGGTTGAGACGGTGGGCTTTGACTATGGCCAGCGCCACGGGGTGGAGATGCAGGCGCGCCAAGTGGTGCGGGACAATGTCCTTGCAGGCTTTCCAGACTGGGCGCAGCGGCTGGGGCCGGACCATGAGCTGGACATGCGCGGCTTTGGGGCCATTGGCGGCTCGGCCCTGACCACGGACCGCGAGATCGAGATCAATGAGCGCGGCCTGCCCTCGACCTTTGTGCCGGGACGTAATCTGGTGTTCTTGACCTATGCCGCGGCTTTGGCCGACCGACGCGGGCTGAATGTCCTGATCGGCGGCATGTGCGAGACCGACTTTTCCGGCTATCCCGACTGTCGGCGCGATACGCTCGATGCGCTGCAGACGTCGCTGAATCTGGGCATGGACCGGGACTTTCGGATCGAGACCCCGCTCATGTATCTGACCAAGGCTCAAACCTGGGCCCTGTCCAAGCGCCTTGGCGGGCAGGATCTGGTCGACATCATCCTTGAAGATAGCCACACCTGTTATAAGGGCGAGCGCGGCAAGCGCCATGCTTGGGGCCATGGCTGCGGCGTCTGTCCGGCCTGCGACCTGCGGGCCAAGGGCTGGGCCGAGTGGAACGCGGCGGGCGAACCGGGCAAACCCTCATGAGCTATGCCGTCAAAGAGATCTTCCTGACCCTGCAGGGCGAAGGCGGGCAGGCTGGCCGCGCCGCCGTCTTCTGCCGCTTTGCGGGCTGCAATCTATGGAGCGGTCGTGAGCAGGACCGGGCCAGCGCCGTCTGCACCTTCTGTGACACCGATTTCGTCGGCATGGATGGACCGGGCGGCGGGCGCTTTGACAGTGCGCAGGCTCTGGCTGAGGCGGTTCTGGCACAATGGCAGGGCGGCCCTGAGGGCCGACTTGTCGTCTGCACCGGCGGCGAGCCTCTGTTGCAGCTCGATGACGCCGCAATCGTAGCCCTTCACGCCCTCGGCTTTGAGATCGCGGTTGAGACCAACGGCACCCTCAAGGCCCCTGACGGCATCGACTGGATCTGCGTCAGCCCCAAGGCTCAGGCCCCCGTGGTCCAAACCTCTGGCCAAGAGTTAAAGCTGGTCTATCCGCAAAAAGACGTCGATCCGGCCCGCTTTGCCGACATGGATTTTGAGCGTTTCTATCTGCAACCGCTCGACGGGCCAGACCGCGACGCAAGCACCCAGGCGGCGATGGCCTATTGCCTTTCCCATCCCCAATGGCGATTAAGCGTCCAAACCCACAAATATCTGGGCATTCCTTGAAAGCGCTGCCCTCGGCGGCGGCGATGAGACCATGAGCGAACCTGAGTTTGAAATTACCAAGTCGGCGACCTTTGACGCGGCGCACTTCTTGCCTGCCGGTCCAGAGGACAGTCTCTATCGCCGCATGCACGGCCACTCCTTCAAGGTCGAGGCCACCGTTCGGGGCCGCGCGCAAGAGCCTGTCGGCTGGGTTGCGGATCTGGCCGGATTGGACACCGCCTTGCGCGGCGTCGCGGGGGAGCTGGATCACAGCACGCTCAATGACAAGGCTGGACTGGAAAGCCCAACACTCGAGCGCCTCTGCCTCTATTTCGTGGCCCGCCTCAAGCCGAGCTATCCGGGCCTTTGCCAAGTCATCGTTTCACGTCCGACCATCGGCGAAAGCTGCGCCCTGAAGGTCTAGCCCCTCTCACATCACACACCACCAAAGGATGTTGTTCCATGCTGCTCGTTGATCGTTCCGGCCCTGTGGCCACCGTCACCCTGAACCGGCCCGAGGCCATGAACGCCCTGTCGCGCGCCTTGCGTCAGGCCCTTCGCGATGCCTTGGTCGAGCTGGCGGCGGATGACAGCGTGCGGGTCATCGTCTTGACCGGTGCGGGCCGCGCGTTCTGCGCCGGTCTGGACCTCAAGGAGTTGGGCCAAGAAGAGGGTGCTCTGGGCAGCGCGGTCGGCGGCGATCCTGCGGCCAATCCCGTGGCGGCCATGGATGCCTGCCCCAAGCCCATCATCGGAGCCATCAACGGCGCGGCCATCACCGGCGGCTTTGAGCTGGCTCTGGCCTGCGACGTGCTGATCGGCTCCACCAATGCCCGCTTTGCCGACACCCATGCGCGGGTCGGGATCATGCCGGGCTGGGGCCTGTCGCAAAAGCTCAGCCGCGCCATCGGTATTTCACGGGCCAAAGAGCTGTCCTTGACCGGCAATTTCCTTGATGCCGCGACGGCTTCGGACTGGGGCCTGATCAACCGGGTCGTGGCTGCTGACGATCTGTTGGCCGTTTGCCAAAAGCTCGCTCTAGACATGGCCTCTGTGCCCGAAGCTGCGAGCCAGACCTATAAGAGCCTGATCGATGAAGGCTTTGGCCTGTCGTTCAAGGACGCCATGGCCGTCGAGGCCCGCGTCTCGCAAGCCCATAATCCCGGCGTAAAGGCAGAGTCCGTGGCCCAAGCGCGCTTGGAAGTGACGGCACGCGGGCGGGACCAAACGGCGGGCTAAGGCCCCCTACCCCGGCTTCGCCGGTACTTCCCCCAGAGGGGGAAGATCTAAGAACAGCAAATCTTCCCCCTCTGGGGGAAGTGGCGCGCAGCGCCGAAGGGGGCCTTGTTTCGAGCCTACCCCACCGCCGCCAATAGCAACCGGTCCACCGCCGCCTCGTCCAAAAATCTCGCACGTACAGGCCAAGGGGTGACGCGTAGCCGCCAATGCATGGGCAGGCGCATCCAATCCTTTTCCGTCGTCACCAATCCCGCCCCGAACAGGGCTGCGCGACCGGCGAGGAACGTCAGGGTCTCGTCGTCATAAGGGTCATGGTCGGGGAACGGGGCGAAGTCGACCAGTTCGCAGCCTGCCTCGGTCAAGGCGCGCTCGACCTTCCAAGGCTTGCCAACCCCAGCAAAGCCGAGCTGTGGGCCACGCGGCGGCGGGGCGGGAGCCTCAAGCCGAGCCACTAGGACAGGTTTATTACCAAACTCTGCCATCAAATCAGGATCAACCTTGGTCAGGCCATGGGGTAAGAGCACCACCACCGCATCAGCCCGCGCCAGACCCCGACGGAGCGGCTCGCGCATCGGACCAGCGGGGAACACGGCACCATCGCCAAAGGGCCATTCGTGACCTCGGGTCTCGCCATCAACGACAATGATCGACAGCGCTTTTTTGACGTCAGGGTTCTGATGACCATCATCCATGACCACGACCTGAGCGCCCGCAGCCGCAGCCGCTTTGGCACCGGCCAGCCGGTTGCGGGAGACCCACATCGGGAAGTCCTGCGCCAGCATCAGAGGCTCATCACCAACCTCTGAGGCATCGTGATTGTCCGGATCAACCTGGATCGGGCCCTCCAGCGTGCCGCCGTGGCCGCGTGACAGACCGTGGGCGCGCTTCTTGGCATGGGTCAAGCGCAACAGAATTTCACGCACGACGGGCGTCTTGCCCGCGCCGCCCATGGTCAGGTTACCGACACAGATCACCGGAATACCCGCATCGCCGGGCTTGGCATTGCGGATACGCCGCTCTGTAAAATAGGCCCAGAGCCACGACAGGGGGCGCAGCAAAAGTCTGGTGATGGGTGCAGGCGCTCCGGAGCGTACATACCACCAGCGGGGTGTTGAAAGGCTCATGCCCCTGCCTCGCGGCTCGGCAAAAGGGGTAAGACGGCCTGCCAGATCGCCGCCATCTCTCCGCCATCCCGCGCCGCAAACCGTGCCGCCGCCGCGCCCAAGGCCTTGGCCTTAGCACTATGGGTCAGCAGGTCGTTCAGGGCGCTCATCAACTCAATCTCCGAAGCGACAAGGACCAAACCTTGCGCCTTCTCCATATCGGCACAGACTTCGGCGAAATTAAACACCTGATCACCGCAAATCATCGTGACCCCAAGCCTCGCGCCCTCCAAGGGGTTGTGCCCGCCAATGCCCGGTAGGAACGATCCACCGATAATGGCGAGGCTGGCCAGCCGATAGAACAGGCCCATCTCGCCCAAGGTATCGGCCACATAGACCTGCGTTGAGGGCTTCAAAGTCTCAGAAGCGCCGCGCCGTGCGACCGTAAGTCCCTGATCGCTTGACAGTTTTGCGACTGCTTGCCCGCGTTCCGGATGACGCGGCGCAAGGATCAGAAGCGGCCGAGGCTCTGGGATGGAGCCATAGGCCCGCAGCATGATCTCGTCTTCCCCCTCATGGGTGCTGGCCGCCAAGACCACCGCACGGCCAGCGACCCCCTCGCTCAAGACTTCAAGCGCGGCGGGATCATAGTCCAGCGGTAGGGCAAGGCTCTTCAGATTGGCCAGCCCCTGCACCGTCCCGCCGAGGGCCGTGAGTCGCTCAGCGCTGGCGCTATCTTGGGCCTGGATGAGATCAAAAGAGGACAACAGCGCCTTCGCCGACTTGCGCCACCGCGCCCAGCCCTTCGCGCTGACCTCCGTCATGCGAGCGGACAGAAGCGCCAAGGTCACGCCTCGGTCACGGGCGGCCAAGATCAGGTTCGGCCAAAGCTCGCTCTCAACAAACAGGGCAAGGTCGGGTCTCCAATGATCCAGAAACCTTGCGGCGGCGCGGGGGCCGTCAATGGGCACATAGTGATGGATCACGCCCTGCGGCAGACGCGCCGCAAGCAGGTCCGACGCCGTGCGCGTGCCGCTGGTGACCAACAATGTCAGGTCTGGTCGCTCTTGGCGCAGCTTATCGATTAGGGGCAGGTGCGACAGGCTCTCGCCAACACTGGCTCCATGCAGCCAGATCAAAGGACCTGCGGGACGCGCAAGCGTTGAACGGCCGAGACGCTCGTTCAAGCGATCCGCATCCTCCTTGCCGCGCCTTACCCGCGCCCTGAGCAGAAACGGGGCAAGGGGCTCGAATATCGCCGTAGCCAGCCGATAGAGCCGCAGAGCCAAGGTTCGGCTCATTTCACCAGCGCCTCGGCCCGATCGGTGACAGCGGTCAAGCGCGCGGCCCAGTCGAGCGATAGGGCCTGCGCATCGATCTTGCCGTCCAGCTGGAACGGTCCGTCCCAGACCATGGCGGCCCTGCCAAAGGGGATGGGCAGAACGCCCTTGTCCCAACTGCCAAGCCGGATGCAGGGATTGCAGGCAAGACCGACAAAAAGCACCGGAGCACCGCTCAAACGGGCCAGCATCGGCGTGCCCTCGGCCATCACATGGGCCGGGCCGCGCGGGCCGTCGGGGGTGATCGCGACAGCACCGCCGGAATTGATCCATTTGGCCATATCGCGAAAGGCCGCCATGCCGCCCTTGGACTTTGCCGGATCGGATTTCTTTTGCGAGGACCCGCGAATGGCCGGGAAACCGACCAACGCCATAGCCTTGGCGATGAACTCGCCGTCGGGTGATAGGGAGATCAAGGCGCGGCAGTCCTGCGCCTCTTTGGGCCAAGAGGCAGGGGCCATTGAAATGCGGTCATGCCAAAAGCAAAGGATCGCCCCGCCTTCGGTCTTCCACACCCCTTGCGCCCGCTCACGGTCGACATGGGTCCAGCGCATGGTGCCAAGCGTCAGGCGCAGATAGCCAGCGAACAGATAGGCCAAGGCGGTCTGGATGAAGGCAGAGCGAAACAGGGCTTTCAAGATTGGGTCTCCATGGCCGGACCCCTATCCAAATCCTGCGCCTGTGCCAACCGGGCATAGAGCCCACGCTGGGCCATCAGGGCCTCATGGTTGCCGGTCTCAACCACCTGCCCCCTATCGATCACATAGATACGGTCCGCGCCGCGAACGGTCGAAAGGCGGTGAGCGATCAGGATCGTCGTGCGACCGGCCATCAGCCGCTCCAGCGCCTCTTGCACCTTGGCCTCGCTCTCGGTGTCGAGCGCACTGGTGGCCTCATCGAGCAGCAGGATCGGGGCGTTCTTGAGAAAGGCGCGGGCGATGGCGATGCGCTGGCGCTGACCACCGGATAGGCGCGCGCCGGCCTCTCCGACGGGGGTGTCATAGCCCTTGGGAAGGGCAAGGATGAAGTCATGGGCCGCAGCCTGAGCGGCGGCAGCCTCGATCTCGGCTTGGCTGGCGCTGGGGCGCGCATAGGCGATATTGGCCCCAATCGTATCGTCAAACAGGAACGGCTCTTGCGTTACCAGTGCAATCTGGTCGCGCAAGGAGGCCAGCGTCACGTCTCGGACATCGACTCCATCGATGGTCAGCCGACCGGCTGTCACGTCATAAAAGCGCGGGATCAGGTTGAGGATCGTGCTCTTGCCCCCGCCGGAGGGACCGACCAGAGCGACGGTCTCACCGCGCTTAGCGCTCAGGCTGACATGGGACAGGACTTGAGTTTCAGGACCGTAGGCAAAGGACACATCTTCGAGGCTCAAGGTCGCTTCGCTAAGGGCTAGGGCCTTGGCATCGGGCGCATCACGAACCTCGGCCTCGACATCTAGGCTGGCGAACAGCCGCCGCGCCGCAGTCAGGCCCTCGGCCATCACGGTCTGCAGATTGGCGAGCTGGCGCAGGGACTGGGAGGCCATGGCCAAGGCCCCCAGAAAGGCAATAAACGCCCCGACATTCATCTGTCCGGTGGTCGAACGCCACCCGGCATAGGCCATGACCCCGGCGGTGATCACCGTCATCAGGGTTTCGGTCGCAGGGGCGGCGGCGGCTCTGGCGTTTGCTCCCTTGATCAGATGTTCCTGACGGCGCTCGACAACGGTGGCGACGCGAGCCTCTTCGTAGGCTTCACGGTTCTCGATCTTGACGATCTTGACCCCGTCTAGGCTTTCCATGACGGCGGTCGACAGGGCGGAGGTCTCGGCCATCGCGCCCTTGGCGGCCTTGGTGGTGCGCTTGGAAAAGCGGCGCATGATCGACACGGCCAGCGGTGCGACGACCAGAACGCCAAAGGACAGCCAAAGGTCCTTGGACATCATCACCGCGACGGCTCCGGCCACGGTTAGGAAATGCTGGGTGTAGTTGACCACGCCAGACGTCGCCGCCTCTCGGATCAGGCCCGCATCATAGAGCACAGACGAGACATAGGCCCCCGAATGGGCGGTGCGCAGCCGGGCCAGATCGGCGCGGATCCGCCAGCGGCCGTCCTCCACCGGCAGGGCCCGCAGCCAGGCGCCGCGCCGGTCGAGGGCCACCGGCGAGGACCGCGCGCC
>CALFYB010000460.1 GCA_937952995.1 uncultured Caulobacteraceae bacterium | reverse complement strand
CCCCGACTTCGGTGCCCCCGCAGCCTTAGCCCAACGCGCGGCAAGGGTGCGCGCATCGCGGCCCCTCGGGGTATCATCCCGCGCAGCCCGTTGGAGCCGAGAGGCCAGATCGGTGCTCGTCCCGCCAAGCCCGCGCTCGGTCAAGGTCGCGGCAATCTGAGCGGCGCGCAAACCTGCCCCGCTTTGCGCGCCCCGCAACACCATATGGGCCAGCCTAGGTGGCAAGGGCATAGCGGTGAGGGCCTCGCCGTGAGCCGTCAAAGCCCCTTTGTCGTCCAAAGCACCAAGCCGCGACAGCAACCCCCGCGCCTCTGCGAGCGCTGCTGCGGGTGGACGGTCCAAAAAGGCCAGATCATCAGCCGACTGCGCGCCCCACCGCGCCAAGTCTAGGGCCAGTCCCGAAAGGTCGCTGTCCAAGATCTCAGGCCGCGCAAAGGCCGGCAAAGATCGGGTTTCGGCCTCATCCCAAAGACGATAGCCGATGCCGGGCTCTGTGCGCCCTGCCCGGCCTCGGCGTTGGTCGGCCCCCGCGCGGCTGACGCGCACGGTCTCAAGCCGGGTTAGGCCGCTGGAGGGATCATAACGCGGCACCCGCGACTGACCGCAATCAAGCACCATCCGCACGCCCTCGATGGTCAAGCTGGTCTCAGCGATCGAGGTGGCCAGCACCACCTTGCGCCGACCGGGCGCGGCAGGAGCGATGGCCTGATCCTGCGCCTTTAGCTCTAACGCGCCGTAGAGCGGGGCAATATCGACATTGGACGGCAAGCCCGCATCGAGCAGCATCCGCTCGACGCGGCGGATCTCGCCCTGCCCCGGCAAGAAGACCAAAAGACTGCCGGGTTGTTCGCCCAGCACCTTGCGCACGGCTCGCGCCGCCTGCTCTTCGAGACGCCGTGCAGGATCGCGGCCGAGATAGAGGGTCTCGACAGGAAACTGCCGTCCTTGGCTTTCAATCACCGGCGCGTCACCCAGCAGGCTAGCCACCCGCGCACCGTCCAAGGTAGCCGACATGACCAGAAGCCTTAGATCATCCCGAAGCAGCAATTGGGCATCGCGTGCCAAAGCCAGCCCCAAGTCCGCATCCAGACTGCGCTCGTGGAACTCATCAAACAGGACCGCACTGATGCCCTCAAGGCCGGGATCATCGAGGATCATCCGGCTAAACACCCCCTCTGTGACCACCTCGATCCGGGTATTGGGGCCGATCTTGGATTGGAGCCGTACCCGCAGGCCGACCGTCTCGCCAACGGTCTGCCCGAGGGTTTGAGCCATTCGGGCCGCTGCCGCCCGCGCCGCCAGACGCCTTGGCTCGAGCATGATGATCTTGCCGCCCCTGAGCCAAGGCTCATCCAAGAGCGCCAGCGGCACACGCGTCGTCTTACCGGCCCCCGGCGCAGCGACCAGCACCGCACAAGTCCGCTCGGCAAGCGCCGCCTTTAGGTCAGGAATGATGGCATCGATCGGCAGACTCATAGGTTAGGGCTTACCTCAACCGACACCGACACGTCACCTCTGCTCGAAACAAGGCCATAAAGACGATGAAATCGAACCAATCCCCGCTCAAAACCACTAGACCTTGCGAATGGATTGCATCATCGCCCTTGGCTGACTAACGTTGCGACAAGCAAATCACGCGAAGACCGGTTCGGTTGACGCGCTCAAGGGGGCTGCAACATATGGCGGACGGCACCGCACCAAGCGGAAATAGACTGCTGATCAAGAAATCGATTGATCAGATTCAGCGCGAGGCCCAAGGGCACGCGCTCAAACGTACACTTGGACCGGTCAATCTCGTCTTCCTCGGCATCGGCTGCATCATCGGTGCCGGTATCTATGTGATGACCGGCAATGCGGCGGCGAACTTTGCCGGGCCAGCCGTCATGCTGTCCTTCGTCATTGCGGGCCTAGCCTGCGCCTTCGCGGGCCTGTGTTACGCGGAACTGGCCTCGACCATGCCTGTCGCGGGCTCGGCCTACACCTACGCCTACACCACCTTGGGCGAAGTCTTTGCCTGGACCATGGGCTGGCTGCTAGTGCTGGAATATGGCATCGCGGCGGCGACCGTGGCAGCAGGCTGGACCGGATATGCGACAAGCCTTCTCAAGGATCTCGGGATCATTATCCCGCCGCAATATGCCAGTTCGTTCATCCAGTCGGTTGCGGGCCCGGACGGAGCCTTGAGCTTTGTGACCACCGGCAGCTTCAACCTGGTCGGCGCATTCGGTATCTTGGTTGTGACCGGCCTGTTGGTCCTTGGCGTGTCGGAATCGGCTAACGTCAACAACGTCATCGTTCTGGTGAAGGTCGGCATCCTGCTGCTCTTCATTGGCTTTGGCGTTTTCTACATCAACACCGCCAACTGGCATCCGTTCATCCCAGAGAATAACGGCCACTTTGGCGGATACGGGGTCAGCGGTGTCTTCCGAGCCGCCTCGGTGATCTTCTTCGCCTATGTCGGATTTGAAGCCGTTTCGACAGCGGCGGCAGAAGCGATCAACCCACAAAAGGACGTGCCAATTGGCATCCTTGGTTCGCTGGTCATCTGCACCCTGATCTATATGGCCGTCGCTGCGGTCCTGACCGGCGTGGTGCCCTACAGCAAGCTGGGCGTGCCTGAGCCCATCGCCGTGGCGGTTGACGCCATGAACCTTCCTTGGTTCGCAAAGCTGATCAAGATCGGGGCCATTGCCGGTTTGTCATCGGTGATGCTGATCCTCACCTATGGTCAGACCCGGGTCTTTTTTGCCATGGCCCGTGATGGCTTGCTGCCCAAGGTGTTCGCCACCTTGCACGCCAAATATCGCACGCCTTGGATTGGCACCTTGCTTCTCGGCGGTGCTATCGCGACCGCTGCGGCCATCCTGCCCATCAGCATCTTGGGCGATTTGGTGAGCCTGGGTACTGCCACCGCCTTTGGTATTGTCTGCTTGAGCGTCATGTATCTACGCAGCACAAGACCAGATCTAGAGCGCCCCTTCCGCGTTCCGGGCGGCGGCATTTGGATCAACGGCGCTTGGATTGGCTTGGTTCCCGTTCTGGGCATCATCTTCTGCCTCGTGATGGCGGCACCTTTGGTAATCGACATCATCATCAAGGCCCAATCGGGCGATCCGATCCCAGCGATCATCCTGTCCTGCTATGCAGCGGTTGGCGCGACGATCTATGCGCTCTACGGCTATCGCAACTCGCGCTTGGCCAAGGGGCTTGATGTGCTCGACGTGGGTCCAGACACCCAATAGTCGACGATCAAACCAACGATCCATCGGGCTCGCTGTCGAAAGATGGCGGGCCCTTTTGGTTTTTCGGGCTTACCCCCTTTTGTTACGGACCAGAAAGTCCGATCATGGGGCTGTAACAAGACGAGGAGCGACCATCTTGGACGACGCAAGCCCTGCTGCCCCCCCTGCCATCGGTGCGGTCATCGCTCCGGTCACGCCCCTGCAGCAGAACTGCACCATCGTCTGGTGTAACAAGACCAAAAAGGCGGCGATCATTGATCCGGGCGGCGAGATGCCTCGCCTACTTAAGGCCATTGCCGACCAAGGCCTGACGCTCGAAAAGATCTGGATCACCCATGGCCATCTCGACCATGCGGGTGCCGCAGCGGCCCTTCAAGCGGCGACGGGCGTCCCCATCGAAGGCCCCCACCCTGACGACCAGTTCTGGATCGACGACATCCCAGAAAGCGGGGCCAAATATGGCCTGACCGGCGCGCAGAGCTTCACCCCCGACCGCTGGCTGCATGATGGCGATGTGGTGACGCTCGGCGAGACCCAGTTCGAGGTCCTGCACTGCCCTGGCCATACCCCCGGCCACGTCGTGTTCTTCCACCGCGAGTCGCGCTTTGCTCAGGTCGGCGACGTTCTGTTCAAGGGCTCTATCGGGCGGTCTGACTTTCCCAAGGGCAATTACAACCAACTGATCGAGTCGATCACCACCAAGCTCTGGCCTCTGGGCAACGACGTTCAGTTCGTTCCCGGCCATGGCCCGATGTCGACCTTTGGCGCAGAACGTAAGTCCAATCCCTTCGTCGGTGATTTTGCGGTCTAATGACAAAATCACCGCCGGATTAGGCCGGGCGGGGCGTTAGACTGATACGGATCGAATGGGTTCGCACCACACCTTGCCCCCGTCTGGAACACCAATGGCTGTGAAACCAATCGCCCAGCGCCTGCTGAACCTTCCCCGCCCGGTCCTGATTGGCCTTGCGGTTGTCGCCAGCCTGCTTCTGCTCATGGGCGGCTGTCAGTTGCTCAAGCCCAAGCCCAAGGTCGACCCGTTCCGGTTCGCAGCCGTCGAGCGCGGCGATGTGACCAAGACCGTCTCGGCATCGGGCAATGTTCAAGCCCTCGTGACGGTTCAGGTCGGCTCGCAACTTTCGGGTCTGGTGTCGCAGGTTCTGGTCGACTTCAACAGCCCTGTGTCCAAGGGCGATGTCCTCGCCGTGATCGATGCCAAGACCTATGCCAGCCGGGTCAATCAAGGCACCGCAGACCTAGGGGCTGTGACCGCCGCCCTGGCCCAACAACGCGCGGCCCTCGAACAGGCCAAGGCCCAGAACGAGGTCGATCAGGCCGCCTATCGCCGGACCAAGTAGCTGGCCGATCAGGGATTTGCCTCGGGACAGGCGCTCGACCAAGCGACGGCTGCGGTGAAACGCTCAGAGGCTGGCGTGGCGCTGGCCCGCGCTCAGATCGCCGCCCAGAGCGCGCGGGTGGCTCAGTCCAAGGCCAGCCTTGAAGCCAGCCGATACGACC
The DNA here is from genome assembly GCA_937952995.1 of uncultured Caulobacteraceae bacterium. Lineage (GTDB taxonomy): Bacteria > Pseudomonadota > Alphaproteobacteria > Caulobacterales > Caulobacteraceae > CAISGS01. Next base: position 1,390 of record CALFYB010000460.1, on the reverse strand, counting down.
TTGGCCGCACGCAAATTCTGTCGCCCATCGATGGCGTCGTCGTAGACCGCAAGATTGATCCCGGCCAGACCGTCGCAGCCAGCTTCCAAGCCCCCGTGCTGTTCCAGATCGCGCAGGACCTCTCAAAGCTTCAGGTCAAGATCATGGTCGATGAGGCCGATATTGGACAGGTGCGCGAAGGTCAGACCGTTAAGTTCACGGTCGATGCCTATCCCGATGAAACCTTCCAAGGCGCGGTCACTCAAGTCCGCAAGCAGCCGGAAACTCAGCAAAATGTCGTGGCCTATGCCGTGATCGCGCAGGCTGAAAACAAGGGCGGACGTCTGCTGCCCGGCATGACCGCCAATGCCGATGTGGTGATTGAAGAACGCCCCAATGTCTTGAAGGTACCCGCCGCGGCCCTGAGATTTAAGCCGGTAGACATGCAGGCTCCGACCGTCGTCGGCGGCCCTCCCGGCGGCGGCGGCGGCCCGGGCGGCACAGGCGGCCAAGGCGCAGGTGGAGGCGGTCGGCCTCAAGCGGCAGGCGGTGGAGGCGCGCGAAATGGCGGGGCCCGGTTCCTCGAGCAACTCGACCTGACCAGCGATCAAAAAGCCAAGGCCAAGCCGATCTTCGAAGAGATGCGCACCAAGATGCAGGCGGCTGGCCAAGACCCCAAGGCCCGCCGCGCCGCTCGTGATGAAGCCTTCGCTAAGCTCACCCCCATTCTCAAGCCCGACCAACGCGCACGCCTGACCGTCCTACAAAGCCAGTTCGGTGGACGCAGCGGCCCTCAGCGCGGCAAGACCCCCGGTGTGATTTGGATCCTCAAGGACAAGAAGCCTTGGCCGATACCGGTACGGGTCGGGGCCTCAGACGGCTCGTTCACCGAGATCGAAGGCGAGATCAAGCCCGGCGATCAGGTGATCATCGGCGGCGGCCCCAAGCCCTTGCCGACCATGCGCACGCCCTTCGGCGGGTCCTCATCGCGTCCGCGCAGCTAGGCCTGCGTCGATGATCGAGGTTCGGGATCTCAAAAAGACCTACCAGATGGGGGACGAGACCGTGGCCGCTTTGGCCGGGGTGTCGCTCAGCTTTCCGCGTGGGTCCTATCTGGCCATTACCGGCCCCTCAGGCTCTGGCAAGTCGACCCTGATGAACATCCTTGGCGGGCTCGACCGGCCCACCAGCGGTCAATATCTGTTCGAGGACGAGGATGTCAGCCATCTGGACGATGATGGTCTGGCCCACTTTCGCAATCAGCGGATCGGCTTTGTCTTTCAGTCGTTCCAGCTCTTGCCCCGCTACAGCGCCCTGCAAAATGTCGAACTGCCGATGGTCTATGCCGGTATCGAGGTGAAGGAGCGCCGTGAACGCGCCGCCGAAATGCTGGCCAAGGTTGGGCTCGCCG
>CALFYB010000459.1 GCA_937952995.1 uncultured Caulobacteraceae bacterium | reverse complement strand
GCCCCTCTTCCACCTTCCCCGCGAAGGCGGGGATCCAGATGAGGGCCCACTATCCGACGGAGTTCCACAGGTCTAGGCCCCCGCCTTCGCGGGGGAGGCGGGTTTAGGGCGCGGGGGAGACGGAGTTAAGAACGGGGCGGTTCCCGGCTTCACCGCCTAAAGCCCTATTCCTCCACAACCACCACCGGCACGCCGACAATGCGGCCGCCAGCAAGGTCAATCTCGGGGACCAGTTCGCGGGTGAAGGGCAGGTACCAGCTATTGCCACGGGGGGGCTGGACCTCGATCAGGTCGCCGGCCCCGAAATTCTGAACCGCCTTGACCTTTCCGAGCACGACGCCTTCGGGCGAATCCACCCGCAGACCAATCAAATCGGCGAGATAGAACTCATCTTCGTCGGTCGGGGGCAGAAGCTCACGCGGGACGTAAAGCTCTGTGCCGCGCAGGCGGTCGGCCTGTTCTTTGGTTTCGACCTCTTTGGCCCGGCCAATGAGACCGCCCTTGGTCGAGCGACCAGAGATCATGGTCAGGCCCGGAGAGCCATCCTTGCGGCGCAGGTCGCGGTAATTGACCACGGACAGGGGCGCTTCGGTAAAGGTGGTCAAACGGATTTCGCCGCGCACGCCAAAAGCGCCAGCGACCCGGCCAACCAGGACGAGGCGGTTGTCTTGCGTCATGAAAATCCTAGGGAACAAAAAAACATCAGGCGCGATCTTCCTAGACCGCGCCTGACGACGTCAAGAGGCCGATTGGCCTTCGACCTATGCCTCTTCGGCAGGGGTCTCTTCGGCAGCGGCTTCTTCGGCCACAACTTCTTCAGCAGGAGCCTCTTCCACGGCAGGAGCAGCGGCCGCAGCGGCAGCAGCTTCAGCAGCGGCGGCGGCTGCAGCGGCGGCATCAGCCTTGGCGGCCTCTTCAGCGGCGATACGGTCAGTATCGCGCTTGGCGCGCTCGGCGACGCGCTCTTGCGCCTTCTTGCCTGGCTTTGCCCGGTTAGGGTTGTTGCCATGTTCCCACTTGACCAGACCTTCAGCGGCCAGGAAGCGAGCGACGCGGTCGGACGGCTGAGCGCCCTTGGCGAGCCAAGCGGTGATGCTCTCAAGCTTCAAGGTGACGCGCGAAGGATCGTCCTTCTTGAGCAGCGGGTTGTAGGTACCCACCTTCTCGATGAAGCGGCCATCGCGAGGGGCGTGGCTGTCGGCGATGATGATGGAATAGTAAGGGCGCTTCTTGGTGCCCCCACGGGTCAAACGGATACGCAGCATGGGATAGTCCTTTCGAAGATCGTTTTGATCAGGATTTAGGTTTGAACAGACCGCCTAAGCCAGGAAGGCCTGCCGGAGGTTTCGCAGCGCCGCCCAGCCCCGCGAGGGGAGACCCGGAAAGACCGGGCAAGGGCGGAGAAGAGGTGTCGGACGCGGCCATCTTGCCGCCGCCCATTGATTTCATACGGTCTAGATCCGCGCCGCCGCCACCGCCGGGCAGGCCGGGGATCTTGGCACCCATCATCTGGGCCATGCGGGCCATGCCCTTGCCGCCGTCACGGCTCATCATCTTGAAGGCATCGGCCATCTGACGATGTTGCTTGAGCAGGCGGTTAATTTCAGCGACATCGACGCCCGAACCAGCGGCGATACGGCGCTTGCGCGAGGCGGCCAGAATGTCGGGTTTCTTGCGTTCCAGCGGCGTCATGGACGAGATGATCGCCAACTGACGGGCGATCGACTTGTCATTCATATTGGCTTCGGCAATCTGTTGCTTGGCCTTCTGGACGCCCGGAAGCATGCCCATAATGCCCTGCATGCCGCCCATGCGCTGCATCTGGCGCAGTTGGTCGGACAGGTCTTCCAGATCGAACTGACCCTTGGCCAGACGGCGGGCCATCTTCTCGGCCTTGGCCTGATCCAGATCGGCCGCGGCCCGCTCGACCAGAGCGACAATATCGCCCTGACCCAGAATTCGGCCCGCGACCCGGCGCGCGTCGAACACGTCTAGGGCTTCGATTTTCTCGCCCGCGCCCATGAACTTGATCGGCAGGCCGGTAACCGCGCGCATCGACAGGGCGGCACCGCCGCGACCATCGCCATCGGCACGGGTCAGGATCAAGCCCGTCAGGGGCAGGCGCTCATGGAAGGCCTTGGCCGTGCGCACCGCATCTTGGCCGGTCAGGCTGTCGGCGACCAGCAAGGTTTCGACCGGATTGGCAATGCGCGCGATCTCGGAGGCTTCGGCCATCATGGCCTCGTCCAAGGTCGTGCGACCGGCGGTATCGAGGATTAGAACATCATAGCCGCCGAGCTTGGCAGCACTGAGGGCGCGGCGGGCAATATCGGGCGCGCTTTGCCCCGCCATGATCGGCAAGGTATCGACACCAGCCTGCTGACCCAGAAGCGCCAACTGCTCCATCGCCGCCGGACGGCGGGTGTCGAGCGAGGCCATCATGACCTTCTTGCGCTCGGTCTTGAGAATGCGCAGGGCCAGCTTGGCCGAGGTGGTGGTCTTGCCCGAGCCCTGCAGACCGGCCATCAGGATCACAGCCGGGGGATTGGCGGCCAGATCGAGGGGCGTCGGCTCTTCGCCGCCGAGGGTCTCGACCAGACCATCATAGACGATCTTGACCACCTGATCGGCAGGACGGACCGAACGGATCACATCCTCGCCGGTGGCGCGGTCCTTGGCCTTAGCGATAAAGTCCTTGACCACGGGCAAGGCGACATCGGCCTCGAGCAGGGCCACGCGGACTTCGCGCAGCGCCTCCTCGACATCCTTTTCAGACAGCACGCCCCGGCCCGAAAGCCGGTCAAATACCCCTGAAAGTCGCTCTGTTAGTCCGTCGAACATGGTCCTACCGCATTGACCGGCAAACCCAGACCCACACTCCAAACGAAGATCGCCCCCGCGAGCGATCACGCCGACGGAGGGGTCTCGCCGCCCTCGTCCTTAGAAGCTAAGGGGTCGTGACGGTGGAGGGCGCATCAGGGATGACACCGAGAAGGGGCAGTCCTTACGCTAAGGGGATGGTGGGGTCAAGGAAGGGGGTTATTGTTGCCGACTAGGCTGGTCAGTAGGCAAACGGTCACGCCAATACTTACCGGCACGCTCGTATGATGCATCCGGCGTCAGCTTATTGAATAATTTCAATACATTTTTGTCGATACATAGGTTTCCGGCACCGTCGAAATAAACGAGATCCGGATCATGCAAGTGAAACAGGTGAGAAGCCGCCTCTTCCTGATAGAGAAATCGCTTCGCCTCAAACTGTTGAGACATCCAATATGCAGCCTCGTCGCGTGTCATTTTTTGTTCGGCGGACTGTATATTTCTAGAATATAGGGAAGAAAGAATCCATTATTCTGTGTTGATCCTTTGAACCAAACGCAGTGGTAATGATCCTCGTTAGCCATTCGGAGCGGGCTAGGCACCCCTGCAACCGTCATCGGCGGTCCGCCCGACTTTAAAACAACCACATCGCCAAGCTTGAACTTGTTTGCCATCTATGAGAATCTAATTCTTTAAACGCCCTTAGGTTATTACTTTGACACAAGGAAAGATAGTGTAGACCAATAACACTATCTCAGACTACCAAAACGGGCGGCTTTGGCCATTGAATCGCCCAAACTGAGCCTTCTGCGCTCCCAAATTGCCACCTTGGGGCTCATAGGCTGCCTAAAGAGTGGATTTTACGCTCAGTGTGACCACCCGCTTTAGTTCTTTGGCACTAGGGCGCCTG
>CALFYB010000458.1 GCA_937952995.1 uncultured Caulobacteraceae bacterium | reverse complement strand
GCTGTTCTGGCCATCTGTAACGCGCAAGCGCCAGGTGTCAGCTTCACCGGCTTTGCGGCCAACAACAGCCAGGTTCAGGCCCTTGCCTTTGGTAACCCAAACCTGAAGCCGGAAACGGGTAAGACCTTCACCGCTGGTGTTGTGTTCCAACCGACCTTCTTGGCAGTTGGCGATCTGAAGATGTCGGTCGACTATTTTGACATCACGATCGAAGACGCCGTCGGCTCCATCGGTGCCTCGACCGTCCTCAGCCGTTGCTATGTCAGCCTGCAGGCTAACGAATGCGCCAAGATCACGCGTAATGCCGTTACCGGTCAGATCGACAGCATCAACACCTCGATCGCGAACCTCTCGGAAATCAACACCAAGGGTGTGGATATCCAGACGGACTATCGCTTCGACCTCGGTGAAGCGATCAAGGGTGCCCCCGGGCGCATCGCGATCAACGCCTTGGTGTCGATCCTTGACAGCTACGCCACCAACGGCGTTGAGCAAAAGGGTTACACCGACGCAGGTATCGGCGGCGGCAAGCCTGAGTACAAGTCGGTCATGACCGGTTCGTATCAGTTGGGTGACTGGATGGTTCAGGCTCGCTGGACCTACACGCCAGAAATGACCGATGAAAATGCCGACTATGGTCTGGTTCTGCCAAAGACCGAAGCCGCCAGCTACATCGACCTGTCGGGTCGCTGGAACGTCAATGACAGCCTCCAACTGACCGCCAACCTTGGCAACCTGTTGGACAAGAACCCGGAGCAAATCGCGGCCGGCGTCTTGGGCGGTCAAGCCAACACCGATACGCAAGTCTATCGCGTCCTCGGCCGTACGTTCAGCATCGCGGCACGTCTGCGCTTCTAATCTGAAGCCAGTCGACTAAAGAATTGGGGCGGCAGAGACATCCTCTGCCGCCCCTTTTTTATGCGCGACGAAGATGGTCCATCGGGCCATAGTCTGGTCAATCAAGGACTATAAATGACCGTGACCGATGCCAAGGACCAGATGCGGCCAGACCTCGCGGCCCTGCTCGACAGGGGCGGCCAAGCCCTACTGCGCAAGGACTGGGAAGCGGCTGGCCGCGCCGCCGAGGCCGTTACCCGTCAGGCCCCGCAGTCGAAAGAGGCCTGGTCTCTGCTCTGCGCCGCCCTGACCGGCATTGGCAGCGGCGATGCTGAAAAGGCCATGGCCATGGCCATGCGGCAGTTTCCCGCCTCTGATCCCTTTCACGCCGACCTTGCCGCTGACCGGGCGCTCGCCCTAGCCAATCTGGGCAAGATGGACGAGGCCGTGGTTCAGGCCCGCCAAGCCGCCGCCCTCGACCACCTGACACCCCACGCCAAGCGCGTGGTCGCCACCGCCTTGACCATCGCGGGGCTGTTTAGCGAGGCTGAAGGTCTGGCCCAAGAGGCGGTCGGCGCCCTGCCCGATGATGCCCAGACCCTGCTGCTTCTAGGCAATATTGATCGGTTTATGGGTCGGTTAGATCTTGCCAGACAACGCTATGAAGCGGCCTTGGCTGGACGGTGTGAAGGCCTAGAGGACCACCTGTTCGCCGCCCTCGCCTCCCTGCGCCGCTGGACCAAAGACGATCATCCAGCAGAGGCGATGACCAAGCGCGTGCACGCGGCACCGGCGGGTAGCGAGGCCGCTGCTCGGCTAGGCTATGGCCTGTTCAAGGTTCTGGATGACCTCGGCCAGACTGATCAGGCGTGGCCGCTGCTTGAGCATGCCTCGATGACGGCAGGCAAGCTGTCGCCCTTTTCGCTTCCTGAGCGCCAAACCGTCACCCAAAGCCTAATCGCCGCCTTTCCGCAGGCCGCTGCGCCGCGCACAGCGCCAACCGACCAGACCGCCCCGCAACCGATCTTGATCTTCGGTCTGCCCCGCTCCGGCACCACCTTGGTCGAGACCATCCTATCCTCCCACAGTCAGGTCCAAGCCTTGGGGGAAACAACCGGCCTGCAAAGGGCTGTTGCTATGGCCTCAAAGATACAGCGCGCCGATCCCCTAACCCCCGGCGTGATGACCGCAGCCGCCAAGGCCGACCCAGACCAGATGGCGCAGGCCTATTTGCATTACACCGCCTATCTGCGGGACGGATCGCCAGTCTTTACCGAGAAGCTGCCGCACAACTATCTCTATGTCGGCCACTTCAACCGCGCCTTCCCCTCCGCGCCCATGGTTCATGTCCGGCGCTCGCCGATGGACAGTCTGTTCGGGACCTATCGGCTGCTGTTTGGCGGCGGGGCCTATCCTTGGTCCTATAGTTTGCAGGATCTGGCCGACAATTACCGGCTCTATCGCCAACTGAGCGACCATTGGCGTCAGATTATGGGCCAGAGCCTGATCGAGATCACGCTAGAGGCACTAATCGACGATCCAGAGCCGCAGATCCGCGCCCTGCTCAGCGGCTGCGGCCTCGCCTTTGAAGCCGCCTGCCTGACGCCCGAGCGCTCCGACCGCAGTGTCTCTACGGCAAGCTCAGCCCAGGTCCGCAGTCCGATCAACCGCCAAGGCATGGGCGCATGGAAGCGCTACCGAGACCAACTCGAACCCCTCCGCGCCGCCCTCGAAGCCGACGGCTTCGTCGACCACGAGGGTGAGGCGGTTTGGTAAGGCCGGGTTAGCCCGCCATAAATTCGTTCTTGGCGGCCATCATGGCGGAGACTAGCTCGCGTTCTTCGACAGTGAGATAGGGGTTCCAGATGTCGAATATGAGGATGGTGCGGACAGCGTCAGCGTCATTCCACGCCTCATGCTCGATCGTGTCGTCAAAGACCCAAGCCTGACCCATCTGCCAAGACCGCTCATCATTGCCGACCCGAAAGCGGGCGGGGCCGGGCAGGTCTAGCGGCAGATGAACCAAGAGCCGGGCATTGCTTGACCCCGTATGGGGCGGAATATGGGTGCGGGCCTGCAGGGAAGAAAACACAACCGTCGGGGCAAAGTCTGGCTGATGGGCTAGCGGCAAGCTCTCAAGGATCTGCACAGTCTGAGGACAACGGCCGCAAGCCCGCTCTTGGCGCACACCGTCCTTCCACAGCCAGAAGGAGGTCCAATCTCGAGAATGGTTCAACTCAGCCCACTGGTTCACCGGCGCACCGGGAGGAAAGGCGATATAGGGCGCAAACTGATCAGATGCCGTAGCGCGCAGGGCCAGCATTTCGCTGCGGATGATGTCGCTCGCCGCTTCAAGCTGGGCCAGCCAAGGAAAGAGATCGCGATCAAAGAACTGGATCACCGGTAGGCCTGGAAAGTGCAGCAGCAACGGCTGAGGCACATAAACTGTCTTGCGCCCTACAAAGATATCGAGACATTGATCAAAGCGTGCGGTCTGGGTCGGCTCAAGATCGGCTCGGGCCTTGGCCAAGCGCATTTCGAGAAAGTCCGACAGGTCTTGGGCGCGACGTGCAAGCACCTGCCGCGCATGAGCAATTGGGGCCTTCAAGCCTGCCGGTGTTAGATCGTCCGGCGGCGCAAGAGCGAGCGCGAGCGCGAATGCGGGTGCTACCGTTAGCACGAGATTGAGCTCGGCGCCCAATGCGCCCTCCTCGCCGGCGCGCCGCGGCCCCGCTGCTGCGCTGCCGCGTGCGGGCGCGGGCGGAGGCGCAGGTGCAGGCGCTGGTGCAGGCGCAAAGGCGGACAGCCAGCGCTCCCTCTCGCCCGACATTGTGCCTGTGCGTAGCGCCGTCGGCTACGGCCACGGTAATGGCCAGGGCCGCGGCCGCGGCG
>CALFYB010000457.1 GCA_937952995.1 uncultured Caulobacteraceae bacterium | reverse complement strand
GGGTCTTGTTTTAAGGAATTCCCCCTCACCCAACCCTCTCCCCCAAGGGGGCGAGGGCTAAGAAAGTAAGAGCCCTCTCCCTGAGGGAGAGGGTTGGGTGAGGGCCTTTTTCTCTTACACCCCACGAAGGGCGTTGTTCTCGGGATCAAACGGCGAGTCAGCGATGACCGTGACCTTATGGCGGTTGCCGAGAATCAAGATCTCGAGCTCGGTGCCGATCTCGGCGAGGTCAGGGCGGACCATGGCCAGAGCCAAGGACTTGTTCACCCGCCAGCCATAGCCGCCAGAGGTCGCCCGCCCGATCAGTTCGTCACCCAGATAGAGAGGCTCAGAGCCACGCGCGTCGGCATCGGTCACACCGTGCACCTCCAACGTTACCGCCTTGTTGGCAAAGCCACTCTCACGCCAAGCCAGCAGGGCTTCCTTACCAAAGAAGCCGGGCTTCTTGAGCGAGATGAAGCGGCTGAGGCCCGACTCATAGGCCGAATATTCAATCGACAGCTCACGTGGGATCAGCTTGTAGGACTTTTCCAGACGCATGGAATCCATGGTCCGGATACCAAACGGCTTGATGTCAAACTCTGCGCCAGCCTCCATCAGCAGGTCGAAGATATAGTTCTGCATCTCGATCGGGTGATGGATCTCCCAGCCCAGCTCACCGACGAAATTGACCCGCAGGGCCTTCACCATCGCCGCGCCAATATCGATGGTCTTGCCGGTCAGCCAAGGGAAGGCTTCATTGGACAGGTCGGTCTTGGTGACCTTGCTGAGCACAGCCCGCGACAGAGGACCGGCCAGCACCAGCACGCCATGGGCCGTGGTGACCTTTTCGATCCGCACGGTGCCATCGACCGGCAGGGCCTTGATCAGATAGTCATAGTCGTGACGCTCCAGCGCTCCAGCTGAGACCAGATAGAACCGCTGCGGGGCTTCCTTAAAGACGGTGAACTCGGCGCGAACGCCGCCCTTAGCGGTCAACAGATAGGTCAGGCTGACCTTGCCGACGACCGAGGGCACCTTGTTGGTGAACAGCCCGTCGAGCCAAGCCTCGGCACCGGGGCCAGAGACCTCGAACTTGGCAAAGGCGCTCATATCCTGAAGGCCGACCTTGGACGTCACGTGACGACATTCGGCCCCGACATGCTCGAAATAGTTCGAACGGCGGAAGCTCCACTTTTCACGGATCGGCTCGCCGTCCACCTGCTCAGGGTGATTCTCGTTGAGGATCACATCGGGCTTGTCGAGGTCCGCCTCGGTCAGGGCATAGCCTTCTGGCGCGAACCAGTTGGGACGCTCCCAGCCATAGATCGAGCCGAACACCGCGCCGAGCGCCTTCATCCGGTCATAGCAGGGGGTGCGGCGCAGACCGCGCGCGGCGGTGCGCTCTTCATCGGGATAGTGCGGCGTAAAGACCTTCGCATAGGCCTCTTCGTTCTTTTGCGTCAGATAGCCTTGACCGGCATAGGGGCCAAAGCGGCGCGGATCGACGCCCATCATGTCAATGGTCGGCTCGCCGTCGACAATCCAGTGGGCCAGCTGCCAGCCAGCGCCGCCTGCGGCGGTGACGCCAAAGCTGTGGCCTTCATTGA
>CALFYB010000456.1 GCA_937952995.1 uncultured Caulobacteraceae bacterium | reverse complement strand
TGTAACCACGGGCGACACTGAAATAGCCCATGACCTGAGGTGCAAACTCCTGAGAGATGGCACCTTTCCACGTCGCGACGCTGTCAGAGTTGGAGCCGGAGCAAAGGACGTTGCCCGCCGCGCAGGTATTGGCCGTTGCACTAGGCGCGCGGTTGGTGAAATCGACGCTGATTTTTTCTTGATTGTAACGGACCCCGGCGCTGACCGTGGTGTTGGTTGGGAACCGGTAATCAAGCTGGCCGAAAACACCTAGGCTGCGGCTACGGTTATCAGCCTCCCAGCTGGCAACGGCGACAACGGGGCCGCGATTGAAGCCGCGATGGGTCTTGGCGTCAGAGAAGAACCCGCCAACGACATATTTGAGTGCGCCACTGCCGCTAGAGACCAGCCGGAGCTCCTGGGTCAAATTGCGTGAATGATAGGGGCCCGACTGCGTGATGCCGCCATTTGCAGCGCCTCCGGTCAAACCCGCCAGCACGTTTAAGTCGGTGCCGTCAAAGTCGTTTTGGAACTGATATTTCCAGTCCTGATAGGCGGTGACCGAGATCAGGTTCGCGAAGCCCAGATCGAGATTGAACTTGCCAGCGACACTGGACGTTGTGTTGCGCGTCGCGCCAGAGGCGTCCACGCGGGTAGCGTAGTTGTCTTCTCCGACGTGAACGCCGACGAGGCTTGGCAGAAGCGGCAAGGCCGGGGAGCCCAGCACGCGAGGCGTGCCTGTTCCGACGATCGTACGGATGGCATTGCCGGTTCCGTCCTGGACCGCACGGGCATAGGCTCCGGTCAGGGTGAAGTTGAGGTTGCTGGTAATGTCCGCCTTGAACTTGGCGCGAAGGCCATAGTTGGCTTGGTCATTCAGCTTGTGGCCGCTGGCCAGATTGCGGACGTTACCGGGATAGTCGTGATAGAAACCGGTCAAGCGCAGGCCTGCAGACTCGCCAATGGGCGTGTTCATGACCGCTTCGGTACGGACATCGCCATCGGTCGCAGCGGTGACGCTGACATTGCCCGAGAAGTCCCGGCCTGGATCCTTGGTGACAATATTGACCACGCCAGCGGACGAGTTCTTACCGAACAGCGTGCCCTGAGGGCCCTTGAGGACTTCGATGCGCTGGACGTCAGCTAGGTTGTCAAAGGCTTGAGCCTGCTGAACCACGGGCATGTCATCAATGATGACCGCTACGCTGGGCTCGACGCCGATGGAAAAGGCAAAGGTGCCGATGCCGCGCAGAATGATCGAGTTGTTCGGTGACGAGCTTTGCTGCGTGATGGTCAGCGAAGGAGCCGCCCGTGTGAGGTCGGAGAAGTCAGCAATCCGCTGGTTTGCGATGGCTTCCGATGAAAGCGCGGTAACCGAAACCGGCACAGTCTGGAGGTTTTCCTCCCGCTTCTGCGCGGTGATGACAATCTCTTCTAGGCCGCCAGCAGCGGTCGCTCCCGCTGGGGTCTCTTGTGCCATGGCAGGATGAACCATCGCCAATGTGGAAAAGCCAGCGAGTAGCCAAAACTTCAGTGACATGGATCCCTCCCAGAATCTGACATAAATATTGGTCTGACCATTTATTGACATTGGTATGCGCTGTCAATAGGTCCGTGGTCAAACCTATTTTGGGTTTAGTCGATGACCAACGCCAAGCCTGGATGTGGCTAAATGGTTTTGGTGCAGGGTGCCCATGATGATGACGACTAGCGGCAAAAAGCTGCTAGTCTGGCTGGGTCATGAGCCAAGACCCGTCAACTACGCCTGAGATTAGACCCAGCCAGCGCCTCAGCTCCATCATGCGGGCGTCGGCTGGCAACATGGTCGAGTGCTTTGACTGGTTCAGCTATGCCGCCTTCGCACTCTATTTTGCCAAGGTCTTTTTCCCTGCAGGCGATCAGACCGCGCAGCTGCTGAGCTCGGCTGCGGTCTATGCGGTCGGCTTCTTTTTCAGGCCGCTGGGCGCTTGGCTTATGGGGCTCTATGGCGACCGGGTCGGACGACGCGGGGCCTTGATCGCCTCTGTCTGGCTGATGTGCATCGGCTCCATGGCCATCGCCCTATGCCCCGGCTACGCGACCATAGGCCTTGCAGCGCCAATCATCTTGGTTCTTGCCCGCATCCTGCAGGGGATCAGCATGGGCGGGGAATATGGCACCAGCGCCACCTACATGTCGGAAATGGCAGGCAGACAGGATCGCGGCTTCTGGTCTGGGGTGTTCTACGCCACCTTGATGAGTGGCCAGCTTCTGTCGCTTGGCCTGTTTCTAGTCCTTGGCCGCATCCTATCTCCCGAAACGATGCAGGCCTGGGGCTGGCGCATTCCCTTCTTCATCGGCGGCGCTCTGGCACTCGCAGTCTTTTGGCTGCGTCAGGACATGAAGGAGACGCCGTCGTTTTTGGCCAAGACCAAGGCCAAGATCACGACGTGGGACCTGGTCCGTTCCTATCCGCGTCAAAGCCTTCTGGTCATGGGCCTGACCGCTGGCGGAACGTTGGGCTACTACACGTTTGGGACCTACATCCAGAAGTTCCTCGCCAACACCTCGGGCTTCTCGAAAGACCAAGCCAGCCTAATCACGGCCGGGGCCATGTTCATCTTCATGCTCGCCCAGCCCATGGTCGGAGGCCTTTCGGACCGCATTGGCCGCCGTCCCCTTTTGATTGGCTTCGGGGTCTTGGGCGCGCTGATGACCTGGCCTGTGCTGTCAGCCCTTGCCCGCACCCAAGATGTAGCGACAGCCCTCGTGCTTGTTACAGGCGCGCTATTGGTGGTGAGTGGCTACACAGCCGTCAACGGTATCGTAAAGGCAGAGCTCTTTCCCACCGAGGTCCGGGCATTGGGCGTGTCCCTTCCCTACTCGCTAGCCAACGCCGTCTTTGGTGGCACGGCCGAGTTCGTGGCCCTTGGCTTCAAGCAGGCGGGTCACGAGACATGGTTTTTCACCTATGTCACGGTTGTGATCGCAGGTTCGCTTCTGGTCTATCTGATCTTGCCCGACACCCGCCAGAACAGTCAGATCCTAGAAGACTAGGGCCAATTGACGGGCCTCAAGGCACCGATATCCCAGAGGCCTAAGCTTCCAGCCCCATCCACGGGTTTGCGCAGCAGATGGCCGTCCACAATAGCGACATCGCCGCGCTCTTCTATCGGATGGCGGAACTGTTGGAGATCGAAGGTGCCAATCCCTTCCGGATCAGGGCCTATCGGCGTGCAGCCGCAACAGTAGAGAACCTGCCAGAGCCCGCCGCGCGTCTGATCGCCAAAGGCACCGATCTCACCGAACTTCCAGCCATTGGCGATGATCTGGCGGGCAAGATCAAAGAAATATGCGCCACTGGCCAGCTGCAAGCCCTCAAGGCGGTTGAAGCCCGAACGCCCCCGGCTTTGCTCGCCTTGTCAGCCCTGCCCGGGTTGGGGCCAAAGCGTATTTGGGCGCTCTATCAGCAGCTTGGCGTGACATCGGTTCAAGACCTGGCAAAAGCCGCCAGTGAAGGACGCGTGCGGGCTCTGCCCCGGTTTGGCGCGGCCTTCGAAGCCAAGTTGCTCAAGGCGGCGCTAGCCTCGCCAACGCCGACACCGCCCCGCTTCAAGATATCAACGGTCGAAGACTTCGCCCTGCCTCTGGCACACTATCTGGCCACCTTGCCCGATGTCAGCGAGGTCGTGCTGGCGGGCAGCTATCGGCGGCGCAAGGAAACGGTGGGTGATCTCGACATCTTGGCGATCAGCGCCAAGGGGCAAGCGACCATCGACCGGTTCGTGGCCTATGACGAGGTCGTCCAGATCTTAGGCAAGGGGACGACGCGATCGACCGTGGTGCTTCGGTGCGGCCTCCAAGTCGATTTGCGCGTGGTCACAGCCCAGAGCTATGGTGCCGCGCTGGTCTATTTCACAGGATCGAAGGCCCACAATATCGCGCTGCGACGACTGGCCCAGACCAAGGGTCTAAAGATCAGCGAATATGGGGTCTATAAAGGTGCCAAGCGCATTGCTGGGCGCACGGAAGCTGAGGTCTACCAGGCCGTAGACCTTCCGTGGATCGCGCCAGAGCTGCGCGAAGACCGAGGCGAGATCGATGCTGCTCTGGCAGACCAACTGCCCCAGCTGGTCGAACGAGATCAGGTCCGGGGTGACCTGCATGTCCATAGCCGAGCATCCGACGGCACCAACACCATTGCCGAGATGGTCAGTGCGGCCAAGGCACGGGGCTATGACTATCTGGCCATCGCCGACCACTCAAAGCACGCCACCATCGCCCACGGCCTGGACGCCGGTCGGCTCTCGGCGCAGATCGACGAGATTGACCAGATCAATGCCGCGGATCCGGGCATCAAGGTCCTGAAGTCCTGCGAGGTCGACATATTGAAAGATGGCCAGCTCGACCTGCCGAACGCTTTGCTGTCACGGCTCGACCTTGTCATCGGTGCGGTCCATTCAGAGCTTGACCTATCCTTGGAAGCCCAGACCACGCGCGTGCTTCGCGCCCTCGACAATCCGCACCTCAAAATCCTAGCCCACCCGACAGGCCGCCTGATTGGCGAACGACCACCCTACCCGATTGATCTGGACCGGGTGATGCAAGCGATGAAGGTGCGAGGCCAGTGGATGGAAATCAACGCCCACCCAAGCCGGCTGGATTTGAACGACGTCCATATCCGCGCGGCCAAGGATATGGGGCTAAAGCTCGCCATTGGATCGGACGCCCATTCAACCGGTGGGCTTGGCATGATCGGATATGGCGTAGACCAAGCGCGGCGCGGCTGGCTGGAAGCAGGCGACGTCATAAACACCAGGACATGGCCAGAGCTCCAAGCCCTGCTCAGGGCCTAAAGACCGAACGGATAGGTATCCGCCGCACCCTCTGGCGCGGCCCCCGCCAACGGTGTCACCGCAGTGGTCTCCTCGAACCAGACAAAACCATCAAACTGCTGCGAGAGGTGCGCCTCGAAATAGTGACTGTGGCGCTCTGACTGTGGGCGATAAATGACCCCAATCGCCCGCTCCAGTCGGCCTTGGCCTAACGCGAGGGCCAATTCCGGGTCGTCGCGCCAATGGGTCAGCGAGCGCTTCAAGCCCGTCTGCAAGAACTGATGCTCCCAGCTGTCCGGGCGGGCCGGAAGCACGCGCTTGATGCGGACCTCTCCTCCCCAATCGTCAGCCGCCGCGACCTCGCCGCGATCTGTTCCGAACCCAAGCGAGACGCAGTTTCGGCCAAAGGCCTCCTTGCAGAGCTGGCCAATATTAAACTCGCCCCTCTCCCCCATGGCCGTCGCAGAAGCATTGCCGATATGGGAATTGTGCGCCCAGACAACCGCCTTGGCATGCTCCCCCTTCTCTTGGAGAAGCCGACTAAGCGTTTGGAACATATGACTATCCCGCAGGTTCCAGCTTTCGACCGAACCGCGGTACATGGCGCGGTAATAGGCCTCGGCAGACTTGACCACGCGGGCATTCTGCGTGGCGTCGAAATAGTCCTCGCCGTCCGGGGCCAGAGGCCAGCGCGGTTTGAGCAACTCAACAAGCTGGGCCACAACCTCGTCCTCGCAGTCGGCAGCACCGAACCGCACCGCTGCGCCATAGCGTTGCGGCTCGTCAAGATAGGGGCTCAGGCAGCCATAGCGCTGACGGGCAACGGTGGCAGCAAGGGGATCGACCTGATCGAGGTACCGGAGCACCTGAGTCAGGGACTGGGTCAGGCTATAAACATCCAGTCCCCGCAGTTCTGCCCGATCCTCGGGACCCCGTTGCAGATTCCATGTTCGAAGGTCATGGACCAGGGCGGAGAATTCGGCATTGCGCCACATCCATTGCGGAAAGCGTTCAAAACCGCCCAGCGCGTCAACGGCATCTGCGTCCCCTGGCGCGCCTTGCACATAGCGGTTGACCCGGTAGGCATCGGGCCAGTCCGCCTCCACCAGCACGGCGCCAAAGCCCTTTTCTTCAATCAGGCGCTTGGTAATCAGCGCGCGGGCACGGTAAAACTCGTGCGTGCCGTGAGATGCCTCA
>CALFYB010000455.1 GCA_937952995.1 uncultured Caulobacteraceae bacterium | reverse complement strand
GTTTCGCAATCTCTTAGCCATGGAGGTCGAGGAGTCGATCCGCGGCAATCCCATCGACGGGGTCGTGCTCTTGGGCGGCTGTGACAAGACTACGCCGGGCCAGTTGATGGGCGCGGCCAGTGTCGATCTGCCGACGATGGTCGTGTCGTCCGGTCCGATGCTGAACGGTAAGTTCCGAGGCAAGGACATCGGCTCTGGCACCGATGTCTGGAAGTTCTCCGAGGCTGTGCGTGCAGGGGAAATGACCCTTGCCGATTTCATGTCGGCTGAGAGCGGCATGTCACGCAGCCACGGCGTCTGCATGACCATGGGCACCGCTTCGACTATGGCCAGTCTGGTCGAGGCGCTAGGCCTTAGCCTGCCTGAAAACGCGGCCTTGCCCGCTGTTGATGGTCGCCGGGCCACCTTGGCCCACCTGACGGGACGGCGCATCGTCCAGCTTGTGCGCGACGATGTGAAGATGTCAGCCATTGCCACGCGCGAGGCGTTCGAAAACGCCATCTTGACCCATGCGGCCATCGGCGGCTCGACCAATGCTGTGCTGCATCTGATCGCGCTGGCCGGACGTTTGGGTGTGCCTTTGGAGCAGGAAGATTTCGACCGGCTGGGCCGCGATATCCCGCTCCTCGTTGACCTGATGCCATCGGGCCGGTTCTTGATGGAGGACTTCTGCTACGCGGGCGGGGTTCCGGCGGTGTTCAAGGCGCTTGGCTCGCACCTGCGCGGCGATGCCATCACGGTCAGCGGCCTGACCCAAGCTAAGATCGCCGAAATGGCACGCTGTGATAATCCCGAAGTCATCCGGACCATGGAGGCCCCCGTCGCGCCCAGTTCGGGCCTATGGGTCCTGCGCGGCAATCTCAGCCCGGGCGGAGCGGTGATGAAGCCGAGTGCCGCATCGCCGGAGCTTCTGGTCCATACGGGCCGCGCGGTCGTGTTTGAGTCCATCGAGGACTACAAGGCCCGCATTGATCTTCCAGATTTGGATGTCGACGAGACCTGCGTTCTGGTCCTCAAAGGCTGCGGGCCTAAGGGCTATCCGGGCATGCCGGAGGTTGGCAACATGGCCTTACCCGCCAAACTCTTGGCCAAGGGCGTTCGTGACATGGTGCGGATTTCCGATGCGCGGATGAGCGGGACGGCCTTCGGCACAGTGATCTTGCACGTAAACCCCGAAGCCGACGCGGGCGGACCCTTGGCCTTGGTGCAGGATGGCGATTTGATCGCTCTGGATGGACCGGCGAGGACCTTGACCCTGCAGGTCAGCGACGCGGAACTGGCCAGACGCGCGGCTGACCCGGCGCTGGCGCGGCCTGCCTCACCCTATGTCCGGGGCTGGGCCAAGCTCTATGTCGACACCGTGCTGCAAGCTGACCGAGGCTGCGACCAAGACTTTTTGGTCGGCTCGAGCGGCGAGGCGGTTAGTCGCGAGTCGCACTGATGGGCCCCTATGCGGACTATCCCAGCCTGAAGGATCGCCACGTCTTCATTACCGGCGGGGCCACGGGCATAGGCGCGGCCCTGGTCGAAGCCTTTGCCGAGCAAGGATCGAGGGTCTCGTTCATCGATATCGCGGTTGAGGCTGGGCGGGCTTTGGCGAGCCGTTTGGGCGGCACAGTCTCTTTCCAGCCGTGCGATGTCACCCATCCCGATCAGTTGCAGGCGGCCATCGGTAGGGCGGCTGAGCATTCGGGACCTGTCACGGTGCTGATCAACAATGTCGCCAATGATCAACGTCACCGGGCCGCTGAGATGGAGGCTAGCGCTTGGCGGGCCAATCTGGCCGTCAATCTCGACCCCGTCTTTTTGGCTTCGCAGGCTGTGCAGGCCGGGATGGCAGCCAGCGGCGGAGGATCGATCATCAATCTATCCTCGATCAATGCGCTTCTGGGGCCCGCAGACCTCAGCGCCTATACGGCAGCCAAGGCGGCGGTGATCGGGCTGTCCAAATCCTTGGCCCGCGAGTGGGGCGTCGACGCGATAAGGGTCAATGCGGTTTCCCCCGGGTGGGTGGTCACCGAACGCCAGCTCCAGCTTTGGCTGACGCCCGAGGCCGAGGCCGCCTGGATGGAGCAGGTCGCCTTGAAAAAACGTATCGCGCCGCAGGATGTGGCCCGGTTGGTCCTGTTTTTGGCATCCGATGACAGCGCCATGATCACAGGACAGAACCTGGTCATCGACGGTGGGCGCACGTGAGCGCGTGGCTCGCCTGCGACTGGGGCACGACCAATGTCCGAGCGTGGCGGATCGAGGCGGGCAGGGCGGTGGCCCGCGCTAGCTTTCCGTTTGGGGTCTCCAAGATCGGTCGAGGCGATGTGCCCGTCAGGCTCGAGCAAGACATCAGACCGGCTCTGAAGGCCGACGGCTTGCCTGTTTTGCTCAGTGGTATGGCGGGGTCCAATCTGGGTTGGATAGCCGCGCCCTATGTCGATTGTCCCGTTGGACCGAAGGCCATTTCCGCCGCTCTGGTTCAGCCCGCAGAACAGGTCTGGATCGTGCCGGGCGTTCGCACGATGGGTCAGTCTCACGGGCCCGATGTCATGCGCGGCGAAGAGGTGCAGATTTTCGGGGCCCTGACGCCCGAATGGCAGAGCGGTCTCTATTGCTTGCCTGGCACCCATGCCAAATGGGTCAGGGTTGAGGGCGGCAAGATCACAGATTTTGTCACCGCCATGACCGGTGAACTCTATGGCCTTCTGAGCCAGCACAGTCTTTTGAGGACGGATGCCGATCCAAGCGCTCCCGCCGGGTTCGAGGCGGGCCTCTTAGCTTCTGGTAACGGTGATGGGCTGAGTGCGCGGCTGTTCGGCCTTCGGGCGCGGCAATTGACTGGATCATTGGCACCGGGGCAGGAGGCTGGCTTTCTGTCCGGCCTGTTGATCGGCTCAGAAGTGGCTTCGTTGCCAGGCCTACTTGGTGCGGCCTCTCAAGAGCCTGTTACCCTGATCGGGGAACCCGCACTCTGCGCCGCCTATGGCTTGGCCTTGGCGGCACGCGGCAGGTCCTATCAGACCATCGACGGAGAAGCAGCGGCGCTTGCCGGGCTCATCTCGCTCATTGAAGGGATCAGGCCATGACTATCGATCAAGCTCTGGACCAGATGCCCATCATCGCCATCGTGCGTGGGGTGAGGCCCGACGAGGTCGTCGCGATTGGTGAGGCCCTTTATGACGCGGGGGTGCGGGCCATGGAGGTGCCGCTCAACTCGCCTAACCCTATAACCAGCATTCAGCGGTTGGCGACCCGCTTTGAAGGCCAGATGGTGATCGGCGCAGGCACAGTGTTGAGCGTTGGCGACGTTGAAGCCGTGCATTCCGCTGGCGGTCAGTTCGTCGTGTCCCCGAATGTCAATTGTGAGGTGATCAAGCGGAGCCTCGCGCTCGGGTTGGAGGCCTTGCCCGGTTTTATGACGCCTTCGGAAGCCTTTGAAGCGATTGAGGCTGGGGCTCGATGTCTGAAGCTTTTCCCGGCCTCCACCCTCGGCTCCGGCCACCTAAAGGCCATCGGTGCCGTGCTGCCGTCGCATGTGAGGGTCATCGCGGTCGGCGGGATTGGCCCGTCCGATATGGCCGAATGGCAGATGGCGGGCGCGAGGGGGTTTGGTTTGGGTTCAGAACTCTATCGCCCCGGCCTGTCCGCCGCCGAGGTCAGCGCGAAAACAGCAGCCTGCGTTGCTGCCCTAGGCCGATAGGGTCATCGTCACGACCAACTGCTCTTGAGGGTCCAAAATGGCGGTGGCGGCAGGGGTGTTTTCGATTGGAGTCCAAACATTCGGTCTCGCGGTAACGGGCTCCAGACAAATGAAATCGGCATCCTTTGGTCGGTAGACCTGAAGGTGGCTCGTGTTGGCGGTGAGGGTGATGGGAGGTCTATCGGGGGCGTGAATGATCGCCTTGCCCGACCATCCTGTGAGGCAGTTGTCGAGTTCGCGGTTGCCAATGGTTTGCCAATCTGTGGATCGCCAGCCGTTGGGGATGAGGTCCGGTCCACAGTCCCAAATGCCATCAATTGCGGTCTCGATCCGCGTTCCCTTGCCAAGGACAAAGGCGGGATGAAGGCCGATGCTTGCGGGGGCTGGGACCCTGTCCATGTTGGTCAGGATTAGTTCTATCGTCAGACCCGATGCGCTCAGCGTGAACTGTTGTTGCGCCGCCCAACGCCAAGGCCAAGATGGGTCTCCGCCGCCCTGAAGGGTCAGTAGAAGATGATCAGAGCTTTGAGCTCCAAGGGTCCAGACCGCGTGCCAACCTGTGCCGTGAAGTCCGTGCGGCTCGGATGGGGCCGGTGTGATTACTGCGACACGGCGGTCAATGGCAAGCCGAGCCTGATCAATTCTATTGGCAAAAGGTAGGAGGGGGTAGCAACTCGCCTGCCGCGGTTCTTGCGCCTGGTCCGGCATGGGGCGCAACAGGTTGTCATGCCCAAGGGTTAAGCGTCGGACCATCCCTCCCGTACGATCGACAGTCGCTGTCCAGTTTGCGTTCGAGAGGGTATGGCGCATGGTCAGCAGCTCTTGAGTGGCAATTGCCGTTGGGCGATCCTCATGAACAGAGGCTAGCGCGGAATGGTTTTTGCTGTCTATCCTCCGAGGCGTTGCCCTCGGCTTGGTCCGATCTTATGAGAAGGAAGAGCCGATGTGGGCCGCTGATCGTCCGAACCCAGACGCCTCGATTGTCGTTCAATCCAACCCCTCTGTCTTTGTGAAGTTAGCCTATGGCTTAGGGCAGGCCGTCCAGACCGGCGGGTTTGATACGGCAATTGGTTTCATCTTTTTCTACTATTCAGCGGTCTTGGGTCTGTCTGGTCTTCTGGTCGGTGCAGCCTTGGCGGTGAGCCTAGCCTTCGATGCTGTGGTGGATCCGATCGTTGGGTCATGGTCCGACAATATTTCCTCGAGGTTCGGACGGCGTTTGCCGCTGATGGCTCTATCGGCACCGCTGATCGCCGTATCGCTTGGGCTGCTGTTCTCGCCCCCGTCTGGACTTGGGCCCGTCGGTCTATTTGCTTGGCTTACGGTGATGTCTGTGGCGGCGCGCAGCACCATGTCGCTGTTCAACGTGCCCTATATTGCCCTCGGCGCAGAGCTGGCCACCGACTATGCGGCGCGCACCAGTGTGGTGGTCTTTCGGGTCGTGTCGGGGATCTTGGTCTCGGTTGCGGTCACGGCGATGGGCTATTCCCTGTTTTTCGCTAACGGCGGACTGCAGAGGCCTGAGGGCTATCCCGGTTTTGGCTGGACCGTGGCAGGGATTTTGATGGTCTGTATGACGGTCTGCCTGTTGGGCGTGTACCGGTTCGCCAGCCGCTTACCCCAGCCGGATAAGGTGGATTCGGCCATGTGGAACCGGTTGCCGGGAGAGATCGCCGAGATCTTCGCCAACCGATCTTTCCGGCTTCTGTTCGTCTCAGCGGTGATCATCTATGCGGCGATGGGGCTCAATGCGAGCTTAAACCACCACGCCTTTGTCTTTGTCTGGCAAATGAGAAGCGAGCTGATCCAGTTCATTGGCTACGCCTTCTTGGTCGGCATCTTGCTTGGCAGTACGGCGGCACCGCTGTTCCAGAGACTGTTTGAAAAGAAATATGTCGTCATTATCGGCTTTGGTCTGCTGATGGCCAATTGGCTCGTTCTGCAGGGCGGGCAGCTGACGGGGCTCTATTTGCCGCTCGGTGACGCTGCCCTTATTCCGATGCAGATCAACTCCTTTGTTGCAGGTCTCGGCATTGGGCTGGTTGCGGTGTCCTATCCCTCGATGATGGCAGACGCAGCGGATGAGCATGAGCATCTTTACGGCCGCAGGCGGGAGGGGCTCTATTTTGCTGGTCTAGGATTTGCTCAAAAGGCCGCCTCAGGGCTTGGGGTCATGGCGGCTGGTTTCGCTTTGGACGTCATACGGTTTCCTAAGGATGCGGTCAGTCATGTCGGACATGATCTGTCTGAAATGACCCAGTTTCTGCTGGTCCTCGTATGGGGTCCCGTGGCCGCGG
>CALFYB010000454.1 GCA_937952995.1 uncultured Caulobacteraceae bacterium | reverse complement strand
TCGGCTCCGCCGTCGAGCTGGTCATCGCCCAGCGCCTCGTCCGCCGCCTCTGCCCCGACTGCGCGAAGACCGTCCCGGTCGACCGCGCGCGCATCCTGCCCGCCCTCGAGACGCTCGGCATGGGCGAGGCCGAGCAGGCGGGCGGCGCCAAGGCCGAGGGCGGCGTTGGCGAGCGGGATGAGCACGGCGAAGGCGGCGAGAAACATGCCGGCGCGGCGCAGATCGCCGAGGCGCCGGGCGGCGACGATGCCCATGTCGAGGAGGAAGAGGGCGAGGAGGAGGGCGCAGCGGTAGCGGGTCCTCTAACGGACACGGTTCGGCGCAAGAAAACCAGATCCTCTCGGTCTCGCTCAGCGGCGGCCAAACCAGACCCGGCCCTTAACGAGGCCTTAGCCACCTTTGTGAAGAATCTGAAGGATGCGCAGGAGAAGACCGCGATCTACGGAGCCTCGGCCCTGTCGCGCTCGATTGCCTCGAACGAGCCAGTCATTTTGGACGAAACCGCCTAATCCATAGGCTGAGCTTGAAGCTAAGATCACTATGGATATCAAGCGCTATTAACCATTTATTAACCATACAATTTAGGACCACATTCAGGCCTCGCTGTTAAGCAAGTCATGAAGTAAGGGCCGGGGGGCGCTTGCCACCAAGGATTTGGTAATGTCGATCGCCGCGACCAGTTCTTCGATGATGCGCTACATGCCTATCGCGCCTACCCAGCAGACCGCGCAGGTCGCTCGGCAGGGTGCACCCGCACAGTCGGTTGATGGGCTGGCACCACCCCCTCCGCCTAAGGGCACCGACAATCGCCAGAAACTACAAGAGCTTCTGTCCCAGCAGGTCGATGCGGGCACCATCAGCCAAGATCAAGCCTCGCTCCTGAACGACTTTTTCGCCAAGGTTGCCGGCAAGGGTGGTCCCAATCGCGGCGGGCCTGGCGGCGACAATGATGGTGATAATGACAAGGGGGCCAAGGATGACGGCCCCGGTGGAACCGAAGGGCCCGGAGCGGCAGGCCGACGGCCTCCTCCTCCTCCACCCCCTCCGCCCACAGCGGATCAGGCGGCGGCAACCGACAACAGTGCCAGTTCCCCGCTCAAGGACGCTCTCGATGCCTTCTTGAAGGCTTTGAAAGACAATCAGACCAAAGCGACGGCCTATGGGGCTGCGGTGGCAGCGCCGCCGAACAGCACGGCGCTTTTTGTCGATAAGCTGGTCTAGACGGCGGCTGGTTTTAGGACCGTCATCATATAGTTCACATCGCTATCGCCCGAACGCACCCATTTGCCGGTGAGGGGGCTGAAGCTGACGCCGAACGGGCCTTCGACCTGAACCGGTTCGCTCGCCAAGAAGGCTAAAAGCTCTTCGGGCTTGAGGAACTTGTTCCAGTCGTGGGTCCCGGCGGGCAGCCAGCGCAAGATATATTCCGCGCCGATCTTGGCCAGAGCCAGCGCCTTAAGCGTGCGGTTCATGGTCGCAACAATCATCAGGCCGCCGGGAGCGAGCAACTGAGAGCAGGCGCGCAGATAGGCCCCGGGATCGGCCACATGCTCGATGACCTCCATATTCAAGATCAGGTCAAACGGCCCCGCACCCTCTTCGAGCAAGGTTTCTGCCGTCGAGCATCGAAACTGGATGTCGAGGCCCTGTTCAAACGCATGGGCAGAGGCGGTCTTGATGTTACGCTCAGAGGCGTCAACGGCAGTGACCTCGAACCCGAGCCGGCTCATCGGCTCAGACAGGAGGCCTCCCCCGCAGCCAATGTCGAGCAGTTTGAGACCTGTGAACGGTTGGCGCGCCGAGGCGTCCCGGCCAAAGCGCTGCACGGCCTGATCGCGGATGAAGGACAGGCGTACCGGATTAAAGCGGTGCAGAGGGGCGAACTTTCCCTTTGGGTCCCACCATTCCGCTGCAATCTTCGAAAATCGTTCGACCTCTTGCGGATCGACGCTCCAGCCTTGCGCTTGATCAGCCATGGGGGTTTGCATCAAAAACACCGTCCTGCATTGCCGTAAGGCCATTGCGCCGCTAGAACGCGTCGCCTCTTGTTGGAAATGGAGGGCTTAGGCCCATCTGGCAAGTCAAACTACGAAGGAAAGGCGAGCCGAACGTGTCGCGTCTGGTGATGAAATTTGGTGGGACCTCTGTCGCTGATCTGGAACGGATCGCGCGGGTGGGCCGACTTGTGGCGGCTGAGGTCGCAGCGGGCCATCAGGTTGCGGTGGTGGTGTCGGCTATGGCCGGTCAGACCAACCAGCTTGTGGCCTGGACCGATGGTGCGGGTACTGCGGCTGAAGGGCTTGCCCCTTCGGATGATGATTATGATGTGGTTGTCGCCTCGGGCGAACAGGTGACGGCAGGACTGCTGTCCATGACCCTTCGCCATATGGGCATCAAGGCACGGTCGTGGATGGGCTGGCAAGTGCCGCTTTTGACCGACGACGCGCACGGCCGCGCTCGGATTGATGAGATACCTCCAGCCAATCTCGAAGCGGCTTTCGCTGCGGGTGAAGTGGCCGTGATTGCCGGTTTCCAAGGCGTGACCCGGGATGGCCGTATCGCCACGCTCGGACGCGGCGGCTCTGACACCAGCGCTGTGGCCATTGCTGCAGCCATTGGCGGGGCCTGCGACATCTATACGGACGTCGACGGGGTCTACACGACCGACCCGCGCATCGAGAAGAAGGCGCGGCGGCTGGCTAAGATCAGCTATGAAGAGATGCTGGAAATGGCCTCACTGGGCGCAAAGGTCTTGCAGACCCGCTCGGTCGAACTGGCCATGGCCAAAAAAGTGCCCTTGCGGGTTTTGTCTAGCTTTGTTGAGCCCGGGGAAGCCCCTGGCCAAGGCACCATTGTTTGTGACGAGGAGGAGATCGTGGAAAAGCGTATCGTCAGCGGGGTCGCCTATAGCCGCGACGAAGCCAAGATCACCCTGTTTGGTCTGCCTGACCATCCGGGCGTGTCGTCGAAGATCTTTTCACGTCTGGCCGATGCCAACGTCAATGTCGACATGATCGTCCAGTCGCGGGCGCGGGCCACCGATGCCGCCAATATGGAATTCACCGTCGGCAAGCGCGATGCGGGCCGTACCATCGAGATCATGCGCGCTTATCAGGCTGATATCGGCTTTGAAGATGTGGCGCTGAACGAAGATGTGGCCAAGGTTTCCGTCATCGGCGTCGGTATGCGCAGCCATGCGGGCGTGGCCAAGACCATGTTCGGTGCACTGGCGGAAAAGGGCGTCAATATCCAGGTCATCTCGACCTCGGAGATCAAGATCAGTGTTCTGATCGATGCCGCCTATACCGAGCTGGCCGTACGTGCGCTCCATGCCGCCTACGGACTGGACCAACTCTAGGTCAGCGCGCCCATCACAGTCTCGTGCTCAGGGGCCAGCGTTCGGGATCGCGGCGTTGTGTTTTTGAGCAGGAGGCGGCTTTAATCGACTTAAAGCGAGGGGCGGTTGGCCAAGTTGGTCGATTGTCCTGTTTGGTCATCAAGTCTTCGTTCAAATTGGCTAAAAGGCACAGTCGCTAAAGGCACGAGTTAGGGAACGATCGATCAGCATGCCCACGCCGGGTCTAGCCATACGGGGTCCGCGCAGTCTTCTGCGCCAGATTCGCGAAGCGATGGCCAGCGGCGGTCCGGCGCAGGCCCGACTCAATATGGTCGTGCGCATCATCGCTCAGTCGATGGTGGCCGAGGTCTGTTCGATCTATCTGCGGCGTTCGACAAACGATCTCGAGCTGTTCGCCACCGAAGGTTTGAACCCCTCCGCCGTTCATAACACCACCTTGAAGCCCGGCGAGGGTCTGGTCGGTGAGATCATGCGGCTGGGTCGGCCGCTGAACCTGTCGGACGCGCCGAACAATCCGAACTTCTCCTATCGTCCAGAGACGGGCGAAGATCCGTTCCATGCCTTCTTGGGTGTTCCCCTGCTGCGCGGTGGCCGGACCATCGGCGTTCTGGTTGTCCAGAACCGCACCGAACGGACCTATGCCGAGGAGGAGGTCGAGGACCTTCAGATCATCGCCATGGTGCTGGCCGAGATGGTCGCAGGCGGCGAACTGTTCAATGAGGCCGAACTTCGCAATGTCGAACTGGCCCCTCATAAGCCTGAGCGGCTAAAGGGCACCAAGTTTGCCGATGGCTTAGCCTATGGTCGGGCGGTCCTGCATGAGGCGGCGGTCATGCCGTCGGACCTCTTGTCCGATGACGCACCAGCGGAGTCCTTGCGCCTGCAAAAGGCCATCGAGGCCTTGCAGCTGCAACTCGACGGTATGCTCGACGGCCATGGGCTGGTCGGCGCTTCCTATGACGTACTCGAAACCTATCGCATGTTCGCCCATGACCGGGGTTGGAACCGGTCCTTGGAAGAGGCGGTTCGCTCGGGTCTGACGGCCGAGGCGGCGGTGGAGCGGGTGCGGTCCGAGCATCGGGCGCGTCTGGGTCAGGCACGCGATCCCTATCTGCGCGAACGACTGCACGATCTTGAAGACCTCAATGATCGGTTGCTGCGCCACCTGTCGGGCGATGGGGCGGCGGTGCGGATCCTGCCTGAAAATGCCATCCTGATCGCGCGTAACCTCGGGCCAGCCGATTTGCTCGAATATGACCGCACCAAGCTCAAGGGCTTGCTGTTGGAGGAGGGCTCCTCCGCCAGCCATGCGGCCATCGTTGCGCGAGCGCTCGATATTCCTTGTGTCGGACGCCTGTCTGGCCTGCGCGATCGGGTGTCTGAAGGCGATCCGGTGATCGTCGATGGTGAGTCCGGCGAGGCCTATTTGCGGCCCCGTGCCGATGTCATCGAGGCGGTTGGCGCTCGGATGGAGGTGCGCGCCCAACGGCGGGCCGAGTTTGCGCGCCTGCGCGACACGCCGGCCATCACCCGTGACGGGGCCAAGATTACCCTCTTGATGAATGCTGGTCTGGCGGTTGACCTCGATATTTTGAACGATACAGGCGCGGAGGGCATTGGCCTGTTTCGCACCGAGTTTCAGTTCATGGTCGCAGAGGAACTGCCCCGTCTTGATGCGCAGACTGCCCTCTATGATCGGGTTTTGGAGGCGGCAGAAGGTCGGCCTGTGACCTTCCGCACCCTCGATCTCGGCGGCGATAAGGTGCTGCCCTATCTGGAGGCCGAGCGCGAGGACAATCCAGCCCTCGGTTGGCGCGCCATTCGTATGGGCCTGGACCGCCCGGCCCTGCTGCGGCTGCAACTGCGTGCCCTGATCGCGGCCTCTCGGGGCAGAGAACTGCGGATCATGTTCCCGCTGGTGGCTAGCGTTGAGGAGTTTCGTGCTGCCCGCGCTCTGGTGGATCATGAAATCGCCTGGGCAGAACGGCGAGGGCGGACGGCCCCCGGTCTGTTGCGCGTCGGAGCCATGATCGAAGCGCCTGCCTTGATCTGGCATCTGGATGCGCTCCTGCCCCTGACCGATTTCGTCTCCGTCGGTACCAATGACCTGATGCAGTATCTGTTCGCGGCCGACCGGGGTAATCCTCGGGTGGCTGATCGCTATGATCCCTTATCTCCGCCCGCCCTTCGGGTAATGAAGGCGATCTATGATGCCTGTCACGAGAGTGGCACCCCGGTGTCGGTCTGCGGCGAGATGGCGGGGCGTCCGTTAGAGGCTTTTGCCTTGCTGGCCCTAGGGTATGACCGGCTATCCATGCCCCCATCGGGCATCGGTCCGGTCAAGCGGATGGTCCTGTCATGCGACCGGGAGGCGGCACGCCGAGGCGTCCTCAACCTATTGAAGGGGTCTGCGGGTTCGGTCCGAAATGAAATTGAGACCCTGGCACGAAAGCTATCAGTATCTATTTAAGTCATTGTTTTGAAATGTTTAGCGTGTTATTAAGTAGGCTAGATTTGATCTTGATTAAATCTTGATGCGGGTTCGCGTTGGATGGCTCTGACGCAGTCCAATCAGGTCGGGGCATTGGCGGTTAATGGCATTGGACACGGGCCCGTTATCATCGCGGTT
>CALFYB010000453.1 GCA_937952995.1 uncultured Caulobacteraceae bacterium | reverse complement strand
GCGCGATGCCATGAGCCAGACCGCTACGGCTCAACCCTTGGCCATTGAGGTTCTCACTGGCCGCGAACGTCTCATCACCAATAGCGGCTGGAGCCCGCGTCTGCCGCAGGGTCAGGCTTGGCGCTTGAGCGATGGGGGATCGACCGCTTGTTTAGGTGAAGGGTCTGCGGGCTGGCCCTTGCGGGGCGCGGCGGCTAATCGGTTGGGTGTTCGGCTCGATGGGGCTGCTCTGACGGTCGATTGTAGCCGAAGTGAAACCGAGGCCGGTGTCTGGCTAGAGGCGGTTCATGATGGCTGGGTCCATGGCTATGGCCTGTTGCATGAGCGTCGGCTGTTCTTAGATGCGCGCCTTGATGAGATGCGCGGCGAGGACGTTTTTCCTTTGGCACCGCGCGGACCCGTATCGCAGCAGGTTGAGGTGGGGGTCTATTTCCACCTTCATCCCCAAGTTCGCGCCACCTTGGCCCGCGATCGGCGCAGCGTGTTGTTGATGGGCCCGTCCAATAATGGCTGGTGGTTGCGCAATGATGCGGCCAGCGTGACCATCGAGCCCAGTTTTCATTTTCTAGACG
The DNA here is from genome assembly GCA_937952995.1 of uncultured Caulobacteraceae bacterium. GTDB lineage: Bacteria > Pseudomonadota > Alphaproteobacteria > Caulobacterales > Caulobacteraceae > CAISGS01. Next base: position 4,510 of record CALFYB010000453.1, on the reverse strand, counting down.
GACGTCCTCGGCGCTGTATGAAGGTTGTCCTGCACAGTCCACTGACCCGCCAAGGCCGCTCGCGAATTCGCTGGAAATTGGCAGCCGCGGAGCCCTCAAAATGAGTGATGCCGCGCCAGATCCCTTCCAAAAGATCCCCTTTTGGTCCGTCCGACACATCGCTTTGCTGATCTTTATCCATGATCTGCTGATGTCCGCAGCGGCAATGGCGGTGGTCCTGCTGGGCCGCTATCGTTTTGAGACCAAGGCCACGCCCTATGGAATGATTTGGGAGTCGACGCTGGCTTTCGCCTTGGTGAGTGCCTTTGTTTTTCCGTTTTTCAAACTCCATCGCGGTGTTTGGCGGTTCACGGCCCTGAACGACATTTGGCGTATTGCGCAAGCTGCGGCTACGACCAGTGTTTTGGTTTTGCCCCTGCTGTTTCTGGTCAATAGGCTCGTTGATTTTCCGCGTTCCGCGCCGGTTCTGGTGATTGGAATGGCCGTCCTGTTCATGAGCTTTGGACGGGTCCTCGCCAGTGGCTTGGCTAGCGGAGATGTTCGGGCGGCCCTCTCGTTGGAAGACCGCACGGCCCCGGCCATGGTGCTGGTTGGCACAGAACAGGACGCGGCAGACTTTCTGCGGGAGAACCGCCGCGCGGCGCTGCCGATGCGTATTGCTGGCCTCGTCACGCCTGACAGCCGGGGAACTGGCCGCACCATCGATGGTCGGCCCGTTCTTGGATCTCTCGGCCGATTGACCTTTATTCTTCGCGGTCTGTCTCAGCGGAATGTCCAACTGCCTCAGGTCGTCGTTGTCGATCCAAGGCCCAGCCGAGCTTTGCTGGAGCAGGTCGTCGCGGCGGCTGGTGAGGCAGGGGTTCGGGTCGCGCGGGCACGGTCCATGGTGGGGGGAGCCGCCGGGCTTGCTCCGGTTCAAGCCGCAGACCTTCTTGGTCGGCCGCCCCGCGTCCTTGATCCGATTCGCGCCCTCGATCTGGTGGCGGGTAAGCGGGTTTTGGTGACGGGTGCAGGCGGGACCATTGGGTCAGAGTTAACCCGGCAAATTCTCAACTATGGTCCAGAGCGGGTTATCCTGTTCGACGCCTCGGAATATAATCTCTACGCCATCGATCGCGAACTGACGGAAATGGGCATTGAGGTGCCGTGGAGCGTCGAGCTTGGTGACGTGCGCGATCAGGGCCGCTTGAGCGAGCTGTTCGCTCGTGAACGGCCCCAGGTGGTTGTCCATGCCGCCGCCCTCAAACATGTTCCGCTCATGGAGGCCAATCCTTCCGAAGCGGTGATGACCAATCTGGGCGGTGCGGTTCAGGTGGCGCGGTTGGCGCGGGATCTTTCCGAAGCCTTTGTGTTCATTTCCACCGATAAGGCGGTCAATCCCACCAATGTCATGGGCGCAACCAAACGGGCGGCGGAACGGGCGATCCAGGCCCTGATGGTTGGTGGCAAGGCGAAGGCCGCCATTGTGCGGTTTGGTAATGTTTTGGGGTCTACAGGCTCTGTGGTGCCCCTCTTTGAACGCCAGATCGGGGCCGGTGGTCCTGTGACCCTGACCCACCCCGACATGGTCCGTTATTTTATGACGGTGCAAGAGGCGGCGGGCCTCGTGCTTCAGGCGGCGGCGCTGCCCCAAGAGCCGGGTTCTGCAGCCGTCTATGTGCTGGATATGGGAGAGCCGGTCCGCATCGAAGATCTGGCCCGGCGCATGATCCAGCTGCACGGCCTTCGGCCCGATAAGGACATTGTTCTGGCCCATACGGGTCTGCGGCCCGGTGAAAAACTCTATGAAGAGGTGTTCTACGCCGCTGAAGATGTTCGCCAGACGCTCGCCGATGGTGTGATGGCTGCGCGCACGGACCCGGCCCAATGGTCGGATTTACAACAGGCCTTTGATGGTTTGATGGCGGCGGCGCAATCGCGCAATGAGCAAGCGGTTATCAAGGGTCTGATGGCTCTGGAGCCTGGGTTCCACCCGGATCCGCGATAGGCATAGTCTTAGGGTTCATTCTGGGCTGCGTCCGTGCTAGCAGGCGCGCAGTGATCCGCCCCTGACCGAAGGCCCCCGTCATGTCCGCTCCAGCCTATCCCGCCGCACCCGACCGCGCCAAGATTCGCCGCGCTCTCCTGTCTGTTTCCGACAAGACCGGATTGATCGAGGCTGCGACGGCCTTGTCGGCCCTTGGGGTTGAGCTGGTCTCGACCGGTGGAACGCGTGCGGCCATCGCGGCGGCAGGGTTGCCGGTGAAAGATGTGTCAGAACTGACCGGATTTGCCGAAATGATGGATGGCCGCGTCAAGACGTTGCATCCGGTTGTCCACGGCGGGTTGCTCGGTGTGCGTGATGCGCCAGAGCATGCCAAGGCCATGGCGGACCATGGCATCGGCGGTATCGACCTGCTCTATGTCAATCTCTACCCCTTTGAGGCCACCGTCGCGGGCGGCGGCGACTTCGCGACCTGTATCGAGAATATCGACATTGGTGGTCCGGCGATGATCCGTTCCGCCGCTAAGAATCACGGCTATGTCTGTGTCTGTACCGCGCCGCAGGATATGGCTGAGGTCATCGCTGCCCTGCAGGCCGATGGCAGCACCGGACTGGATCTGCGCAAGAGCTTGGCCGCTCGCGCCTATGCCCGCACAGCCGCTTACGATGCCGCTATTTCGAGCTGGTTTGCCGAGCAACTGGGACAGACTAGCCCGCAGCGCAAGGTGATCGCTGGATCGCTGGCCCAGACCACGCGTTATGGTGAGAACCCGCATCAGTCGGCGGCCTTCTATACCTTCTCCAATCCGCGCACGGGGGTTGCCACCGCCAAGCAATTGCAGGGTAAGGAGCTGAGCTACAACAATATCAACGACACAGACGCCGCCTTTGAACTGGTCGCAGAGTTTGACCCCGCCGACGGTGCCGCTGTCGCGATTATCAAACACGCCAATCCTTGCGGCGTGGCCGTGGCCGGAGACCTCAAGACGGCCTATCTCAAGGCCCTTCAATGTGACCCGGTTTCCGCATTTGGCGGCATTGTCGCGGTCAATCGCCGTCTCGATCTGGCGGCTGCTGAGGAGATCGTCAAGATTTTCACCGAGGTGGTCATTGCCCCCGAGGCTGACGACGCTGCCATTGCTCTATTTGCCTCCAAAAAGAACCTTCGGCTTTTGGTCACCGGTGGCCTGCCCGACCCCAAGGCTAAGGGCGATACGTTCAAGTCCGTCGCGGGCGGGTTCTTGGTTCAGAGCCGTGATGATGCGCGCCTGACGGCTGCAGACCTGACCGTAGTGACCAAGCGCGCGCCGACCGAGCAGGAAATCAAAGACATGGTCTTTGCCTTCACCGTGGCCAAGCACGTCAAGTCCAATGCGGTTATCTTTGCTAAGGATGGCCAAACCGCCGGGATCGGTGCAGGTCAGATGAACCGCAAGGACTCAGCACGGATCGCCGCCTTGCGGGCTGGGGAGGCCGCCGAGATGGCCGGTTTGCCGCAGTCTTTGGCGCACAACTCGGCCTGTGCGTCTGATGCCTTCTTCCCGTTTGCTGACGGGCTTATCCAAGCGATCGAGGCTGGGGCGACGGCAGTGATTCAGCCCGGCGGATCGATTCGCGATGACGAGGTGATTGCGGCTGCCGATGCGGCGGGCATCGCTATGGTCTTCACGGGTGTGCGCGTGTTCCGCCACTAACAGCCCCCAACTTGACGCGCCCACTAGACGCCTAGGGAGTGTTTTTTCTATTTCTAACTCATTAAACTACTGACAACCTTTTTCGATAATAGTAGTTATCGTCTGTCAGAACCTCTGGTCTGACGATGGGCAAAACGCCCCCGGTGCCAAAATGGAACCGGATAACTTGGAAAGGAGTTTCGGTATGGCGCTATACAGCGTTAATACGAACCGTGACGCCATGATTGCGCTTCAGAATCTGAACGTAACAGGCGCGGAGCTCGGTATCACCCAACAGCGAATATCGACTGGACGAAAGGTCGATAGTGCTAAGGACAACGGCTCGACTTGGGCGATCGCTCAGTCCATGCGGGCCACATCTTCCTCACTGAATGCCGTTAAGGACTCGCTCCAGCGTGGGCAGTCGACGCTTGATGTTGCTCTAGCTGCCGGCTCGTCTGTTTCAGATCTGCTTTTGCAGATGAAGGAAAAGGCGCTCGCCGCTTCGGATACGACCCTCGACACCTCTAGTCGTTCGGCCCTGAATGAAGACTTCAAGGCCCTGCGTGATCAGTTGGCTAAGACTGTTGCCAATGCCGACTTCAACGGCACGAACATGATCAAGACGGGCGGTAGCAATATCGCCGCCTTGGCCAACGCGGCGGGTACCAGCAAGATTACAGTCGCAGCTCAATCGCTTGGCCTGGGAAGTGCAAATCTCACAGGTATTACCAGTACGTCTTCGCTTGCCCCCACCTCTGCTGGTACGGCACAGGCGATGATCTCAACCGTGAACACGGCCATTGGCAAGGTCAGTACCGCCTTGGCAAAGATGGGTACGGGTTCGAAGGCG
>CALFYB010000452.1 GCA_937952995.1 uncultured Caulobacteraceae bacterium | reverse complement strand
GGCAAGCCTTCCGGCGCCGAAGCCGGAATGGCAGGCAGCGCTGGCGTTGCGACGGGAGCACTCGCAGCGGCATTCGCGTAGGTGCCGACGTACTCGATCTTCGCCGCCGCTCTCAGCGCCTTGATGTCGGTGTCCACCTGCTTGCGTTTGGCCTCGTTCAGCAGGAATTGCTCGATCGCGGGCTGGGCGCGGGCCTCATCGAGATAGCGCGCCGAAACGGGCTTCAGGTCCGCGTCCAGATCGATCAGCAGGGGATTGCCGGTCGGGATCTCGACCTCGGTGATCTCGCCATCGGGGACGGCGAACAGATGCTTGACAATGGCCCGAAGGCTATTGCCATGGGCGGCCACCAGAACGGTTTTGTCGGCCTTAAGCTCCGGCGCAATATACGACTGCCAATAGGGCAAGACCCGGTCCAGCGTGGTCTTCAGGCTTTCGGTGTCTGGGATCGCGATACCGGCATAGCGGCGGTCCTTGCTGAAATCATAGGTCCCGCCGGGAGCCAGGGGCGGCGGCGGCACATCATAGGACCGGCGCCAAACCAAGACCTGGGCCTCACCATGCTTTTGCGCGGTCTCGGCCTTATTCAAACCGGTCAGTCCGCCATAGTGACGCTCGTTCAAGCGCCAGTCCTTGGTCAAGGGCACCCAGGCCTGACCCGCCGCCTCGAGGGCCAGACAGGCCGTGCGGATCGCGCGGGTCTGAACCGAGGTAAAGGCCTGATCGAATTCAACGCCAGCGGCCGTGAGCAGATCGCCAGACCGGCGCGCTTGGGCCTCTCCCTCGGCGGTCAGGTCGACATCGACCCATCCGGTGAAACGATTCTCGAGATTCCACTGGCTTTGGCCGTGACGAACGAGGGCGAGGGTGGGCATGGGAGCAGACCGTTCCTGTGACAAGTCCTTGCTGGCTATGGCGCGGACGGCCCCGCGTCAAGACGCCGTTTGAAGCAGAGCCGTGGCAGTTGGCTCAAATCGCTGAGGCCTGTTATAGGAAGACCATGTCCGACCGCCTCTTTTTCATCAGTCTGGCCCTCGCCGCCGCAGCGCTGATCGCTTTTTCCCTCGTCTGGCCTCAGGGCCTTGGGGACCGCTCGCCTGCGCCCTTTGGCGAGCCGCCAGCGCAGCGCGCGCCCGCCATGCAGGCAGCAATGAAGCGAGAGCGCGATCACGCCAATCAGCAGATGCAGGCCAGCGAAGCGGCCAAGGCTAAGACCCTCAAAGCCTTGCCCACGGAACTTCCGAAATGACCGCCTTTGATGCCATTGCCGTCGGACGGCGCGTGCTTGCCAGCGAAGCTCAGGCCCTTGGCCTCATGGCCGATGGGTTGGGCGAGGCCTTTGTTGCGGCCGTTGAGACCATCTTTACCGCCAAGGGCCGCGTGGTCCTGACCGGTGTGGGCAAGTCCGGGCATGTGGGGCGCAAGATCGCCGCGACGCTGGCCTCGACGGGAACACCGGCCATGTTCGTGCATGCCAACGAGGCCAGCCACGGCGATCTGGGCATGATCGGTGTCGATGACGTCGTGCTAGCCCTATCGAAATCCGGCGAGGTCAAGGAACTGACCGACGTCATTCACTATGCCAAGCGCTTTGGCGTGCCGCTTCTGGGTGTAACCGCATCGGCAGGCAGCGCCTTGGGCAAGGCCGCTGACATTCTGTTGCTTCTGCCCGATGCGCCCGAAGCCACTGACGGGGTCAATGCGCCGACCACCTCGACGACCTTGCAGATCGCGCTTGGCGATGCGCTGGCCGTGGCGGTGCTCGAGCGCCGAGGTTTCACCGCCGATGATTTCCGCATCTATCACCCCGGCGGCAAACTGGGCGCGATGTTGCGCACCGTCGCCGACATCATGCATGGCGATCAGGACCTGCCTCTGGTCGGGCCGCAAACCCCCATGCCCCAAGCCCTTCTGGTCATGACCGAAAAGCGCTTTGGCTGTGTCGGGGTGCAAGATCAGGCCGGACAGCTTAGCGGATTGATCACCGATGGCGACCTGCGCCGTCACATGGAGGGCCTGCTCAGCCTCACCGCTGGACAGGTCATGACGGCAAATCCACGCACCATCGGCCCAGACATGCTCGCCGCCGAGGCCCTGCGCCTGATGAACGAATGGCGCATCACGGTGCTGTTCGTGGTCGAGGCGGGCAAGCCCGTCGGGATTTTGCACATTCATGATCTGCTACGCGCCGGCGTGGTTTAGGGGTGTCACCTGCCTGAAGATTGACGCGCACGACTAAATATCGCGTCATTGCGAGCGCAGCGAAGCAACCTAGGGGTTTGACGCGGACCTATGTGATGTTCCCCTGGGTTGCTTCGGCGTTTCACGCCTCGCAATGACGCGGGGAGGAACCCCCTACCCCGGCTTCGC
>CALFYB010000451.1 GCA_937952995.1 uncultured Caulobacteraceae bacterium | reverse complement strand
GTACTTCCCCCAGAGGGGGAAGATTTAGACCGCCAAGATCTTCCCCCTCTGGGGGAAGTGGCGCGAAGCGACGAAGGGGGTCTTGTTGTTCTTGCAAGTTCCCCGCGCAGGCACGGACACAGATCCTACTGCGACGTCCAACCCCCGTCGATAGACAGACCCGCACCATTGACGGACGCGCCAAGGTCGCTGGCCAGATAGAGCAACATTCCGGCAAGCTCGGTGAACTGGACGAACTTTTTCGTCGGTTGAGCGGCAAGGATCACGTCGCGCATGACCTGCTCTTCGCTGATACCCCGCGCCTTTGACTGATCGGCGATCTGGGCCTCCACCAAGGGCGTCTTCACATAGCCCGGACAGATGGCGTTGCAGGTGATGCCGAAGGTCGCGCCTTCTAGGGCCACGGTCTTGGTCAGGCCCAGCACGCCATGTTTGGCTGCGACATAGGCGGCCTTGAAGGGCGAGGCGACGAGCGCGTGGGCTGAGGCGATGTTGATGATCCGGCCGCGTCCTTGCGCCTTCATGATCGGCACAGCCGCACGGATGGCATGGAAGACGCTGGTCAGGTTGATAGCGATGATCTGGTCCCACTTGTCGATGGGGAAGTCCTCGATCGGCGAGACGTGCTGAATTCCGGCATTGTTGACCAGTATATCCAGCCGCCCGAACTGGTCCTTGGCGAAGGCGACCATGGCCGCGATCTGATCGGGCTTGGTCATGTCTGCAGGATGGTAGGCAACGGCGACACCGTGGCGGGCCTCGAGCCCCGCCCGTGTCGCTTCAATGGCGGCGAGATCACCGAGGCCATTGATCACCACCTTGGCCCCCTGCTCGGCCAAAGCGTCCGCCATGGCAAGGCCGATGCCACTCGTCGAGCCGGTGACGATGGCCACTTGCCCCGCCAGTGAGAGATTATAGGCCATGACCACCGCTCCAAGTTTATGCTGCAATGCAGCGTAAACCCGGCAAGGCCATTAGGCTAGAGCCTGCTTAAGGCTGCTTGCGGGTAAAGACCCATTCCTCGGGGCTGGAGAGTGCCGCCTGGAAGCGGTAGCCGCCACTGTTGAAGTCCTTCAATCCCTCGGCCCGGTCAATGCGGCTATCAATAGCAAAGCGCGCCATCTGGCCCCGCGCCTTCTTGGCATAGAAGCCTAAGATCCGCAGCTTGCCGTCCTTCTCGTCCTTGAACGCGCAGGTGATGGTCTTGAGTTTCAAGGCCTTAGCATCCACGGCCCCGAAATATTCCTGACTGGCCAGATTGATCAGGCTCTGTTCGGCATGGCTATGGGCAGCCTCGTTCAAGGCCTTGGACAGCCGGTCGCCCCAGAAGTCATAAAGGCTAGAGCCGCGCTTGGTCTTTAGCCGTGTCCCCATCTCCAACCGGTAGGGCTGCAGGGCATCCAAAGGCCGCAAGATTCCATAGAGGCCAGACAAGATCCGCAGATGATCCTGCGCCCAATCCAGTCCCTCGCGATCAAGGGTGCGGGCTTGCAGGCCCTCATAGACATCGCCGTCAAAGGCCATCGCGGCCTGCAATCCGTCTTCGCAGGCCGGATCAAAGGATTTGAAGCGTTCGAAATTCAGATCGGCCAGCTTTTCAGAGATCGACATCAAGGACCGCAGGTCTTGGCGCGATAGTTTCGCGGTCACCTTGGCCAGTTCGGCAATGTCTGCCTTCAGTTGCGGCGTGGTCAGGGGCACAGGTGCGCCGCCCTGATCGAGCGGCGTGTAATCCAGCGATTTGGCAGGGGACAGAACGAGCAGCATGGGCGGTCTCATCTAGCCAAGGTTAATGCGCAGATAGGGCGAACGCGGTCACAAAACCAGCTTTGAATTGCGCAAGCCGCGATCGGTTAGAAATGAACGCGCGGATTCATGATCCTTTTGGGGTCCAGAGCCAGCCTGATGGCGCGAAGGGCCGCCACCTCGACCGGGGCCTTGTAGCGCAGCGCATCGACGGATTTCATCGTGCCTAGGCCATGTTCGGCTGAAATCGAGCCCATCCGTCGCGCGACAATATCGTGGACGATCTGAGAGCCCTGATCGCGCAAGGCCGCATGGGCCTGCCCGTCACCGCCCTCGGGGACTAGCACATCATAGTGGACGTTACCGTCGCCGACATGGCCAAAGGCCACCACACGGCAGCCGGGCTGGAAGGCTTCGACCGCTGCTGTGGCCTCGTCGATAAAATCGGCCACCTGCGAGACTGGTACCGAGACATCATGCTTCCACGCCGCCCCCTCGGTCTTTTGACCGGCCGACTGGTTTTCCCGGATCGCCCAGAAGGCCTTGGCCTGAGTGCTATCTTGGGCGATGGCCGCGTCGGTGATCAGTCCTTGCTCGAGGGCTAGGGCCAAGAGCCGCTCCAGCGCCGATTCCGCTGCCCCAGGCTCACCGCTCGCCGTCTCGATCAGCACGTACCAAGGATGGACCTCGGCAAGCGGCTCCCTCATGCCGGCAATATGGTTCAGGACAAAGCCAACGCCGCGCCGACCCATCAGTTCAAAGGCCTCAACCCCGCCGCCGGTCTGTTCTTTGGCCAGGGCCAAAAGAGCAATGGCGGCGTGGGGACTGTCCAGCGAGACCATCGCCGTGGCCCGGCTGGGCAGGATCGGAAAGAGTTTGAGGCTGGCGGCCGTGACGATGCCCAAGGTCCCTTCAGCACCGATCAACAGCTGCTTGAGGTCATAGCCCGTATTGTCTTTGCGCAGCCGCTTAAGCCCGTTCCAGATTTGACCATCGGGCAGGACGGCCTCGAGACCCAAGACCAGATCGCGCATCGGACCATATCGCAGCACCGCCGTGCCGCCCGCATTGGTCGAGACCAACCCGCCAATGGTTGCCGAGCCTTCGGACGCCAAGCTAAGCGGGAAATGTCGACCCTTGCCGGTCGCGGCCTCATGGACAGCGGTCAGGGTGACGCCCGCCTCAACCACGATCACATCGTCAAAGGTCTCGACCTCACGGATCGCCTTCATCCGTTCGAGCGACAACAGCACCTCGCCGTCGGGGATCTGTCCCCCGACCAGTCCGGTGTTGCCGCCCTGCGGGGTGATGGCCACGCCCGCCTCGGCGCAGAGGGTCACGATCTGCGAGACCTCCTGCGTTGTGCGCGGCAGAAGCAGGAGCGGCGTGTTGCCATGCCAACGGCCGCGCCACTCGATCAGCTTGGGGGCCAAGCGTTCAGGGTCCTGACTCCAGCCCCCTTCGCCGACAATGGCCTTGAGGCTGGAAAGGACGGACTCTGGAACGGACTGGCTCATAGGTCGAGTTTAACCGCTGGATTGGCGAGGGGCCAGAGGGTCTTAGATTGACCCATCGGCAAGTGGATCTCCCCCTCACCCAACCCTCTCCCCCAAGGGGGCGAGGGCTTAAACATCCTTAGCCCTCTCCCCGAGGGAGAGGGTTGGGTGAGGGCCTTATTTTCTTTCTCCCTTGTTCCCCACCTTCGCGGGGAACAAGGGAGAAAGAGTGGGGATGTAACCCCCTACCCCGGCTTCGCC
>CALFYB010000450.1 GCA_937952995.1 uncultured Caulobacteraceae bacterium | reverse complement strand
CAGCTCCCAAGGCCGCGCATTGAAAGCGTAGGGCTTTGAGGTCAGCGCCCCGACAGGGCAAAGGTCGATGACATTGCCCGACAGCTCGCTGTTCACAGCGCCTTCGAGATAGGTCGTGATTTCGGCATCTTCGCCGCGCCCCGTCATGCCGATCTCGGGCACGCCAGCGACTTCGGTGACAAAGCGCACGCAGCGGGTGCACTGGATGCAGCGGGTCATGACCGTCTTGATCAGGGGACCCATGAACTTTTCTTCGACGGCGCGCTTATTCTCGTCAAAGCGCGTCTCGTCGCGGCCATAGCCCATGGCCTGATCTTGCAGGTCGCACTCGCCGCCCTGGTCGCAGATCGGGCAATCGAGCGGGTGATTGATCAGCAAGAACTCCATCACCCCTTCCCGCGCCTTCTTGACCATCGGGCTGTTGGTGAAGATTTCCTGATTTTCAGCCGCCGGAAGGGCGCACGAGGCCTGTGGCTTGGGCGGTCCGGGCTTTACCTCGACCAAGCACATGCGGCAGTTGCCCGCGATGGACAGCCGCTCGTGATAGCAAAAACGCGGGATCTCTTCGCCCGCCAGCTCGGCGACCTGAAGAACCGTCATGCCGGGTTCGAACTCGACCTCGACGCCATTGACCTTGGCTTTAGGCATGATGTGCAAATCCTACGCTCAACATTGCAACCGTCGCGACCATGTCCGTTACTCCGCCGCCGTCAAGGTGACGCCCTGAACGTGCGGGCGACCGATGCGATAACGGGTGATGCGGTCTTCGACTTCGGGACGGAAGTGACGGAACAGGCCTTGGATCGGCCAAGCCGCCGCGTCGCCAAGGGCGCAGATGGTGTGACCTTCAACCTGGCTGGCCACGTCGAGCAGGAGATCGATCTCCTTCATCTCGGCCTCACCGGTCGCCATACGTTCCATGACCCGCCACATCCAGCCGGTGCCTTCACGGCAAGGCGTGCACTGGCCGCAGCTCTCATGCTTGTAGAAATAGGCCAGACGCGCGATCGCCTTTACCAGGTCCGTCGACTTGTCCATCACGATGACAGCGGCGGTGCCAAGGCCCGAACGCAGCTCGCGCAGGCTGTCAAAGTCCATCAAGGCTGTTTCGCACTGCTCGGCAGGGATCATGGCCACGGACGAACCGCCCGGAATAATGGCCTTAAGGTTGCCCCAGCCGCCGCGAATGCCGCCGCAATGGTCTTCCAGCAGCTGGCGCAGCGGGATCGACATGGATTCTTCGATATTGCAGGGCCGCTCGACATGGCCCGACACGCACATCAGCTTGGTGCCGGTGTTGTTGGGACGGCCAAAGCCCGCGAACCAGTCCGCGCCGCGGCGCAGGATGGTGCCGACCACAGCGATGGATTCGACATTGTTCACCGTGGTGGGGCAGCCATAGAGGCCCGCGCCAGCCGGGAACGGCGGCTTCAGACGTGGCTGGCCCTTCTTGCCTTCGAGGCTTTCGAGCAAGGCGGTCTCTTCACCACAGATATAGGCCCCGCCACCGTGGTGGATATAGAGGTCGAAGTCCCAGCCGTGGACATTGTTCTTGCCGATCAGCTTAGCCTCATAGGCCTGCTTGACGGCGGCTTCGAGCACTTCACGCTCACGGACATATTCGCCGCGGATATAGATGTAACAAGCATTGGCCTGCATGGCGAAGCTGGCAATCAGGCAGCCCTCGATCAGCAGATGCGGATCATGGCGCATGATCTCGCGGTCCTTACAGGTGCCGGGCTCGGACTCGTCGGCATTGACCACCAGATAGTGCGGGCGATCCTTGACCTCTTTGGGCATGAACGACCACTTCAGGCCGGTGCCAAAGCCCGCCCCACCGCGCCCGCGTAGGCCCGAATTCTTGATCTGGTTGATCACCCAGTCGCGGCCTTGGGCCAGCATGTCCGGGGTCGCGTTCCACGCGCCACGCTTCTTCGCGCCTTCCAGTCCCCAATCTTGGAAACCGTAAAGGTTCGTGAAGATCCGATCCTTGTCTTCCAGGATGCCGACCATGACCCTGCTCTCCAAATCAACCCCCACCTTCCGGCAGGAATCGCAGGCGGACATACCGCCTGAAACCTTTAAAACCAACCGAGAACTGATGTCCTCGATCCCCTCTTAGCCCGCCTGACGGGGCCGACGCCTAGTCTTCTTCTGGTGCTACGAACGGATGGGCCTTAACCCACGCCGCCCGCTTCATCATCGACACGATCAGGCAAAACCACCCGATCAAGATCATCGCCACCGCGCTCTTGCCCAGTTCGGTCGAGAGCCCCTGCCCTGACCGCCCATTGACCAAGATGCCCAACGTGCCCAAGGCCACCACCACCAGACCGCCAACCCGAAGGGGCCAAGCAATCTTGCGGACCTCGGCCAGATAGGCCTTCAGCGCAACAGCACCCGCGTCAGCCATGATTGGCCTTCGCTTTTGTTTCTTTCGCCCAGGCCATCACGAACCAGATCTGCCCACCAAAACCGGCGAGCAAAGCGGCCACAAAGACCCAGAGCAGCGGCTGAACATGACCCAGAGCAAAACCGGCAAAGCCAATCATCGCCACCGCAACGCAGACCACCTCGATGGCGATCATGCGCATGAACAGGCTGCGCAAACGCGCCGTGTCCACACCCGCGGGAATATGAAGCCCTGCCTTGCTCATCAGGCTGGTTCAGCCTCCGGCAGGTTCGGCAAGGTCAATTTGGCAGCCTTAGAGCCGTCATAGAGCGCCGGATCGGTCAGGCTGGTGACAGCCCCGGCCGGTTCAGACGAATGACGCCCCGCATAGGAGCCTGCCTTAGGAGCCTTACCGGCTTTAAAGTCATCGATGATCTGAGCCAGAGATTCCGGCGTCAGGTCCTCGTAATAATAGTCGTTGATCTGAGCCATGGGCGCGTTGGAACAGGCCCCCAAGCACTCGACTTCCTGCCAGGTGAAGGCACCATCTGCCGACAACTTGTCCTTGGCCCCGATCTTGTCCTTGCAGACCTTCATCAGGTCGTTGGCCCCGCGCAACATGCAGGGGGTCGTGCCGCAGACCTGGATCAAAGCGACCTTACCGACCGGCTCAAGCTGGATCATGGTGTAGAAGGTCGCGACCTCCAGCACCCGGATCACGGGCATATCGAGCATTTCGGCGATCTGACGGATGGCGGGCTCGCAGACCCAGCCCTCTTGCTTTTGCACAAGCCAAAGGATCGGCAGGACCGCCGACTGCTTACGCGCCGCCGGATATTTGGTCAGCCACCACTTGACCTGCTTCAGCGTTGCCGCTGAGAAGGTGAAGCTTTCGGGCTGGTCTTTGGCAAGACGACGAACGGACATGCCTTAGGCCTTCACGAAATCAACGCGGGCGATCTTGTCACCGACGATGGTGTAGATGGCCGCCACCTCGAAAGGCACAGCCTCGGGATTGCGCAGCACGCGCTCATGATCAATCACGGTATTGCCGATCACGATGCGCGAGACGAGCTGAGCCTGGTTCTGGGGGAACTGGGCAAACAGGCCG
>CALFYB010000449.1 GCA_937952995.1 uncultured Caulobacteraceae bacterium | reverse complement strand
CATTACGAAGGCTGTACCTCGATCATCGACGCTAAAGTTGCTAAGCGAGTTCTAGATGAATTATCTTTCAAGAAGTTCAACGAATTCTCCGATCGCGTCAAGTATGGCGAAGGTATGCGTTGCATTTTCTGCAACAACTACGTGAACTTTCCTGAAGAGGGCAAATTCAGCATGGTGGAATGTCCCTATTGTATCCAGACGTTCTGTATTCGCTGCAAGAAACCATGGCACTTCGGCTCGAAGTGTCCCCTGGACGGGATCGACGATTCTCTCGTCGATTGGCAGAAGGCCAGCGGGGCGTCCAGGTCGCGAACCTTCCACGGCAGGCCGTGTCGGTTCAGCATGTCCATGAACGGGTCGGGATCGAGCTGTTCCATGTTGAAGACGCCCGCGCCCTTCCACTGGCCGGTCAGCATCAGGGCCGCGCCGATCATGGCTGGAACGCCGGTGGTGTAGCTGATCGCCTGCGAGCCGGTCTCGGCATAGGCCTCCTCATGATCGCAGATATTGCGGATATAGAAGGTCTTTTGCTGGCCGTTCTTGGTGCCCGTCGCAATGGTGCCGATATTGGTCTTGCCGCGCGTGCGAGGTCCCAGCGACGAGGGCTCGGGCAGCAGGGCCTTGAGGAACTGTAGGGGGATGATCTCGCGGCCCTCGAACATGACCGGATCGATGCGCGTCATGCCGACATTGCCCAGCACTTCGAGGTGCTTGAGGTAGGCATCGCCAAAGGTCATCCAGAACCGGATGCGCTGGATCTCAGGATAGAATTTGGCCAGGGATTCCAGCTCCTCATGATACATGAGGTACATGTTCTTGGGACCGACCTGTTCGAAATCGAAGGTCTGCTTGTGGGCCAGAGGCGGGCCCTCGATCCACTGACCCTTGGCCCAATGGCGTGAGGGGGCGGTAACTTCGCGGATATTGATTTCGGGATTGAAGTTGGTGGCAAAGGGGTGGCCGTGGTCGCCGCCATTGCAGTCCAAAATGTCGAGCGTCTCGATCGTGTCGAGCAGATGCTTCTTGGTATAGCCGGTAAAGACCGAGGTCACGCCCGGGTCAAAACCTGAGCCGAGCAAGGCCATCAGGCCTGCATCCTTGAACCGGTCCTGATAGGCCCACTGCCAGCTATATTCGAACTTGGCCTCGTCGCGCGGCTCATAGTTGGCGGTGTCGAGATAGTTCACGCCAGCGGCTAGGCAGGCATCCATGATCGCGAGGTCCTGATAGGGCAGGGCCAGATTGACCACCAGCTTGGGCTGCACGGCCTTGATCAGGGCGGTGGTCGCAGCCACGTCATCGGCATCAAGCGCGGCTGTGTCGATGGTCACGCCGGTACGCGCTTTGACCGAGACGGCAATGTCATCGCATTTGGATTTGGTGCGACTGGCCAGCGTGATGTGGGAGAAGATCTCCGGGCTCATCGCCATCTTATGGACCGCCACCGAGCCGACGCCGCCCGCACCGATTACCAGCACTCTACTCATCTTAAATTCTCCCGCCGCCAAACAGGCTCTCGCAGCATAGTCGCCCGACCGCGACGACGCGGGTGTTAGCATATGGGGGGCGCGGGCGCTAACCACCTTTGACGTGTCTTTGTGATCTCTAAGGCAGGTTGTCGGCAGGTCGCGCGCCTGACAGATCGCGATCAAAGGTTGAAGCGCCTATTGGCATTTGGCCTGACATTGGCCTAGCGTGATGAAAACAAGATTGGGAAGGAACAGGCACATGAAATCACAGCTTCGCGTTACGGGGTCAGCGGCCGCCTTGTCGATGGCCTTAGGACTGTCCGTGCTGGGCAGCGTCCATTCGGTTCAGGCTGCAGCGCCCGAGGTGGTCGGCACGGCCTCTGGACCGGTCAAGGCCAGCGTTCGCGGGGATATGACCTCCTACTTCGCCATTCCCTATGCCGCGCCGCCGGTCGGTGATCTGCGGTGGAAGGCTCCTCAGCCCGCCGCCAAATGGACCGCGCCTCTAGAGAAGGCCAAGTCCGGTGCCGCCTGTTTGCAGCCCTCCAATTCATTCGGCCGGGCACCAACCGACAGCGAAGATTGCCTCTATCTCGATGTGCACCGTCCCTCTGGCGAGGGTAAGTTCCCGGTGATGGTCTGGATCCATGGCGGGGCCTTCACCAGCGGCAGCGCCGGTGGCTATGCTGATCCGTCTGCTCTGGTGACAAAGGGCGTCATTGTGGTCGCCATCAACTATCGTCTTGGTGCCCTCGGATTCTTGGCCCAACCGGCCTTGCGCGACAAGGACGGCAGCGCAGGCAACTATGGCATTATGGACCAGCAAGCAGCGCTGCGCTGGGTTCAGGCCAACATTGCCAGCTTCGGCGGCGATCCCAAAAACGTCACCATTTTTGGCGAGTCTGCGGGCGGTTTCAGTGTTCTCAGCCATCTCGCATCGCCCGGCTCGGCGGGTCTGTTCCAAAAGGCGATCATTGAAAGCGGGGCCTATGGGGTGTCCGGCCAGCTGTCCCAGGCAGATTTAGAAGCCAAGAGTACCGAGGCCCTAACATCGGTTTTGGCTAGCGCGGGGCCTGACAGCCCGGCGGCCTGCGCCGGGTCTGAGCTAACCGCCGCCTGCCTTCGCGCCATGCCCGAGAGCCTAGTGCGTTCCAAGCTGTTGAAAGCCTTCACCACAGCCGTGCCCAACGTCATCCCGTCGGTCGATGCCAAGGTTCTGCCTCAGACCATCAAGGCCATCTTTGTCGCGGGCAAGAACAACAAGGTGCCCTTGATCAACGGCTCCAACGAAAATGAAAACGACATGTTCGTGGCCATTGCCGAGATGACGGCAAGGTTCTCGGGCAAGCCGCCGAGCTTTGATCCCGCCAACCGATCCTTTGTGATGACGCCTGAGGCCTATGCCAAGGGGGCTGAAGGCCTCGCCGCCCAGTCCGGGCACTCGGTCGAGGACATCAAGACGAAATACTATCCCCTGTCGGCCTATGGGTCTGATCCGGTGATGCAGCCTAGCCTTGCGGCCGGGGTTGCAGGCACGGACAGCATCTTCTCGTGCAATGGGATCAACGTCTCGGCCCGCGTCGCGGGGCAGGGCTCGCCGGTTTGGATGTATGAGTTCCGCAATCAGAGCGCGCCGCCCTTGGTCGGTTCGCTCGGCGGCAAATATAGCCTAGCCTACAAGCAAGGGGCCGCCCATGCGTCGGAGTTGCCCTATCTGTTCAATATGCTGAACATTGGCGGTCCAGAGCAGACGGCGTTGAAAGAGGCGATGACCCGTTACTGGACCAACTTTGCGCGAACCGGAACGCCGAACGGCAACGGGGTCCCGGCTTGGGCACCCTATAAGAGCGGTAAGATCCAAGCGCTCGACGTGGCCGATGGCGGCGGTGTCAAACCGATGGCTGCATCGGCCTTCCGCGCTCAGCACCAGTGCGATGGGGCCTGGGGCAAGCTGACCTTCTAAGGGTGAACCAAAAGGCGTCCTTCCCTGCGTTCAGGCAGAGAAGGGGCCTGATATCGAACCCGCCTATTTC
>CALFYB010000448.1 GCA_937952995.1 uncultured Caulobacteraceae bacterium | reverse complement strand
CCGCCTGCACAATCTCTATCGCGACTTTGCCATCGCCGTGGCCTTGGTGCTGATCACCCTTTTGCCGCTCGGCTTTCGCGCGGGACTGGTGGTGATGATCTCGATCCCCTTGTCCTTGCTGATCGGCGTGATGGTGCTGAAGCTGTTTGGCTTTAACCTCAACCAGCTCTCCATCGCCGGGTTCATTCTGGCTCTGGGGCTGTTGGTCGATGACTCCATTGTGGTCACTGAAAATATTGCCCGGCGTCTGCGCGAGGGTGAGGACCGCACCACCGCCGCCATCAATGGGACGGGCCAGATCGCCCTCGCGGTTGTCGGTTGCACCGCGTGCCTGATGCTGGCCTTCTTGCCGCTTATGGCCCTGCCGGGCGGCGCTGGAGCCTATACGCGCTCCTTGCCAGTGGCTGTGTTCTGTACGGTCGGGGCGTCCTTCATCGTCTCCTTGACCATCATTCCCTTCCTCGCCAGCCGGATGTTGCCAAAACATGAGGCCGCCGAGGGCAATCGCCTCCTACAGGCCGTCAATAGCGGCATCCAGACCTTCTACCGCCCCATTCTGCACGGGGCGCTGGCCAAACCCTGGCGCGCGCTGGGCGTCATTATGGCCATCTGCCTGCTCAGCTTCCCGATGCTTAAAGCCATCGGCTCGAGCCTGTTTCCGCCTGCCGAAACGCCTCAATTCCTCGTCCGGATCGAACTGCCGGATGGTGCGGTTCAGACCCGCACGGACGAAGCCCTGAAATATGTAGAGGCCAAGCTGGCCAAGGTGCCAGAGGTCGTATGGTTCGCCTCCAATCTGGGACGCGGCAATCCGCAGATTTTCTATAATGAGATCCAATCGGCCAATAGCCCCTCCTATGCCGAGGTCTTTGTGTCGCTCAAGGCTTGGCAGCCGGGCAAGAGCGAAAAGATCGTGGACGGCCTACGCAAAGAATTTGCCCTCTATCCGGGCACGCGCATCACGCTCAAGACCTTTAGCAATGGCCCGCCCATCGACGCCCCCATCGCAGTGCGCCTCAAGGGCGATGATTTGCTGGTGCTAAAGGCCCTCGCCGCTCGAGTCGAAAAGGTCCTGAACGACACGCCAGGTACCCGCGATGTGATCAACCCCGTACGCATTGACCGGACCGACCTTAATCTTGGCATTGACGCCGACAAGGCCGCAGCGCTCGGCATTCCCGCCGGGCTCGCGCGCCGTGTCGTCCGCTTAGCCCTATCGGGCGAGGATGCTGCAAGGTTCCGCGACGCGGACGGCGACGACTATGCCGTCACGGTTAGGCTGCCGCTGAGCCAGACGGCGAGCGGCGCGCGCAGCGACCTGTCAGCACTGGACCAGATCTACATTCCCTCCGCCCAGGGTCAGGCGACACCGCTTTCGGCCATCGCCAGTCCTGTGCTCCAGTCGAGCCCCTCGATGGTGGATCGCTATCAAAAAGCTCGGCAGGTCACGGTCGTCTCCTACACCCAGACCGGAGCCCTGACATCAAAGGTCACAGCAGAGGCCCTCACGCGCATCAAGAAAGAGGTCCCCCTGCCGCCGGGCTATAGCCTGTCGCTCGGCGGGGAGGCTGAAGCCCAATCTGAAAGCTTCTCTGGATTGGGTGCGGCGATCACGATTGCGGTTCTGGGCATCTTGGCCGTGTTGGTGTTGGAGTTTGGCCGTTTCCGCAGCGCCATCGTCGTGGCTGGGATCATTCCGCTTGGCCTGTTCGGTGCCGTCACCGCCCTTTGGCTGACCGGCAATTCCCTGTCCTTTACAGCCACCATCGGCATTATCGCTCTGATCGGTATCGAGATTAAGAACTCGATCCTGCTGGTCGATTTTACTGAGCAACTGCACCGAGAGGGTGTCGGGCTGGCCGAGGCCATCGAGAAGGCGGGCGAGGTGCGGTTCTTACCCGTGCTCCTGACGTCGGTCACGGCGATTGGCGGCCTCTTGCCTCTGGCCTTTGAGCGGTCCGGTCTCTATTCGCCGCTGGCCATCGCCATCATCGGCGGTCTGGTCTCCTCGACCCTGCTGTCCCGGATCGCCACCCCGGTTATGTACTGGTTAGTGGCAAGGGGGTCAGAACCCAAGGCGGCTCTCGCCGCCTAGGGCCCGCCCTTCTTAACT
The DNA here is from genome assembly GCA_937952995.1 of uncultured Caulobacteraceae bacterium. GTDB lineage: Bacteria > Pseudomonadota > Alphaproteobacteria > Caulobacterales > Caulobacteraceae > CAISGS01. The sequence goes on along the minus strand of CALFYB010000448.1, from coordinate 3,226 downwards.
TGCTAGGGCCAGCAAGGGGCGTTGCCGCGAGGCCCGCAGACCCGGGAAAATGCCGCCGATCAGGCCGATGATCAGGGCCAAGGTCACGGCCTGGGTGATGATGTCCGGCCCGATCTGAAGCCTGAAGGCCACCTGGGTAAAGCCCGCCCCCAAGGTCGAGGCGGAGAGGCCATTAAAGCCCAAGGCACAGATGGTGACGCCGACCAAGGCTCCGAGAGCCGACAGGACCAGAGCCTCAACCATGGTGCCAACAAAAGCGGAAAAGCCGCTGAAGCCGATGACCCGCAAGGTCGCGATTTCAGCAGCCCTGCTGGAAACTGAGGCATACATGGTGTTCAAGGCCCCCGCGAGCGCGCCGATGGCCATGATGATGCCGAGCGGCCAGCCGAAATATTTGATCAACAGACCAGACCGCTCCGCCTGATCGGCAAAATAGGTCTGCTCGCTTTGAGCCTTCAGCTGCAGGCGCTGCTCGTCCTTCACATATTTCACAAAGCCCGCCATCGCCGCTGGACTGGTCAAGCCCACCCGAGCGGTCTGGAAGGTGCTGCCGCGCTTAAACAGGCTCTGGATCACGGGCGCATCGGCCCACAGCTCAGATTCAAAGACGGTGCCGGGAGCCTCGAACACCCCGACAACCTTCCAGGTCTGGGCCCCGAAACGCAGGGTCTTGCCCAGCTCAAAGCCTGAAAACTCACGCAACAGGCCCGCTCCCACAACGATCTCGTTCGAGCCGGGAGTGAACATCCGCCCTTGGCTAATCTTGGCCTGCGGGCGAACCAGAAGGCCGTTCGGACCAATGCCGCGCAAGGGCATGTTGGCCTTGGTGCCGGTGGACTTCTTGATGCCGTCAACGATCAGCACCAGTTCGGCGGATATGAGCGGACGACCATCTGGGCCTGCCCGAACCCCCGGACCTTGGGCCAGAAGGTCGATCTGTTCGCGGCTGATCACACTGTTGAGCTCGGCGGCCGAGCCATCACGCAGGGCAATGGCGACATCCGGTGCGCCGGAGCCCTTAAGCGTCTGATTGAAGCCATTGGCTAGGGATAGAAAACCCAGCAGCACGGCGACCACAAGGGCGATCGAGCCGACCGTGGCCAAGGACATCCAAAGCCGCTGGGGGATGGACCGCACATTCATGGCGATCACAGAGCCGGTCTGATTGAGCAAACTCATGACTGGGGTCCTATCCGCGATTCAAGGCTTCGATGATGCTCATCCGCAGGGCCGAAAGGGCCGGGACAGCACCGGTGACCAGACCCAAGCTGACGGCCAGCGCTAGGCCCGACAGCGCCACCACTGGCGACATGGACAGGTCGCCAAAGCTCGCTCCAACCGGCGATTTGGATAGCCCCTTCAGGATGAACGCTGAAGTCCCCAGCCCAAGCACAGCGCCGAGGCTGGACAGAAGCACCGCCTCACCCAGCACCATGCGCAACACGCGGGGGCTGGAGAAGCCGAGGGTCTTCATGACCCCGATCTCTTTGGTCCGCTCGCGCATAGCCGACACCAAGGTCGTCGAGACAATCATCAAGATGGCGGCGAACGCAGCAGAGACCACCATGGTGACGATGAAGTTCAAATCGCCCGCCTGTTTCAAGAAGGCCCGGCTGAAGGTCTTTTCATCGACGGTCGATGTCTCGGCGGGAGAGTTGGCAAAGTTGGCGTCAATGGCCTTGGCCACCTGATCATTCTGGTCGGGCGAGGCCGTCACCACCGTGATGGTGCCCACCTGATCGCGGCCAAAGGTGATGGTCTCGTTCATATAGTCATAATGGAAATAGATGGCCGTGGTGGGGTCGGTCGGTTTGGCACCGGTAAAGATGCCACTGATTTTCATGTCCCAACTGCGCCGACCATTGGCCTGACTATAGATGTTGGAGCTGATGGGGATGGTTTGACCGACCTTCCAGCCATAACGGTCCGCAAGGCTCTTGCCGACAATGACCCCGGTGCGTTCCGACAAGAAGGCCTGACGTTCAGCGTCTGTCAGGCGCGCATCGTCGCGGAAGATGGCCATATAGGTCTCAGGATCAACAGCAAACCCGACGAACCGGCTGGTCCTCTGATCCTGATAATAGGCTCCAAACCAGTTTTGATAGGTGACCGCCGTCACGCCAGGTACGGCTGCGACCCGGTTAATGTAGGCATAGGGCATGGACTGGGTGAAGTTGATCTTGTTGGAGACCACCAAACGATTGCTGGCTGAGCCCGACTCCGATCCCCGATCCAGCGCCACATTGAGGCTGGTTAAGATGCCGAAGATCAAAAAGGCCATAAAGATCGAAACCGTCAGCAGGATGGTCCGCAGCGGCTTTCGAAAGAGGTTTTTCCAAACCAGATCGAGGTCGGTCATGCGGTGACCTCAGCAAAGACGCCCTTGTCCAGATGCAGGGTGCGCTTGGCAAAGCGAGCCGCTTCGGGGTCGTGCGTAACCATGACGATGGTCTTGCCGAGCTCCTGATTGAGCTGTTGCAGTGTGCCAAGAATATCGTTGGCCGTGGTCCGGTCCAGATCGCCGGTTGGCTCATCGCAAAGCAGGAACTTGGGGTCTGAGACGATGGCCCGGGCGATAGCGACGCGCTGCTGCTGGCCGCCGGACAGTTCCTTGGGCTTGTGTTTGGCTCGGTCCCACAGGCCGACAATCTTGAGCGCCGTCTCGACATTGGCGCGGCGCTTGCTGGCCGGCAGCTTGGTCAGCATCAGAGGCAGCTCGACATTCTGAGCGGCATTGAGCACCGGCATCAAATTATAGAACTGGAAAATGAAGCCAACACTGCGGGCCCGCCAAGCGGCCAGTTGGCCCTCATTATAGCCGTCGATCCGCTCGCCATCGAAATTGATCTCGCCGCTGTCGCTGCGGTCCGTGCCGCCGAGCAGGTTGAGCAGGGTGGTCTTACCCGAGCCCGAGGGGCCCATGATGGCGACGAAATCGCCCTGTTCGATGGTCAGGTTCAAACCATCGAAGATGGTGATGCTTTCCTTGCCGCGCTTATAGGTCTTTTTGACATTCTTTAGCTGGATCAGGGCGCTCATGTCGGGGTCCTATCGGTCGGTCTAAGATTTGGAGTCGAGGAAGGTGACCTTCACGGCCATCTCGGGAAGGATGCGGACGTCTTTGCCGTCAAAGCCGATGCGAACCCGAACAGTCGCCTTGTCGCGGCTGGCGGTAGGGATCTTGGCGATAACGTGGGCGGGAAGCACGGTGTCCGGATAGGCATCC
>CALFYB010000447.1 GCA_937952995.1 uncultured Caulobacteraceae bacterium | reverse complement strand
CCGCCAAAGCCGGTGGCCAAGCCGAGCACTAGTGCGGCGGAGCCGGTCAGATGACGTTTCAGACCTCGCGTCAGACGGCTGCCCGCTCGATGGATGGGTGGAACTGGTTAGCGGTCCCGACACTGACCTGCCTGATGCTGACCCTGTTACTAGCCTTGCCGATCAGGGTGTTTGGTCTTGTGCCGCCCGAGCCCGTCTTCTTGATGGTGCCAGCCTTTGTTTGGGCAGTGATCCGACCGTCCATCCTTCCGCCAATCATCCTTATGGTTTCTGGGCTGCTGGTGGACATTCTGTGGGGGGCACCCCTAGGCCTTTGGGGCTTCTCGCTGCTGTTTGGCTATGCGGGTGTTCTGGCCTCGCGCAGTTTTGCCAGCGGGCAAGGGCAGTCGATGAACTGGGTCTGGTACGCCATCACCTGTCTGATCGTTGAACTGACCGCCTATCTTGTGACCCTCATTGATGTCCAAGCCGCTCCCAGCATCGTTGGGGCCTTTTGGCAGTGGGCGGTGACGGCAGCGCTCTATCCCTTTGCCCACCAGTTGATTGAGCGGTTCGAGGACGCGGACGTCCGCTTCAAATGAGTGAACCGTCGATCTTTTTCTCTGAGGTCAATGAACGCCAAGGCGTCTTCAACCGCCGCGCCTTTCTCATGGGCGGTTTGGCGGGCGGCGGTATCTTGGCGCTTGGGGGGCGATTGGCCCAGCTTCAGCTGCTGGAGTTTGACCGCTATCGCCTGATGTCGACGGAAAACCAGTTCAATTTCCGTCTGATCCCCCCACCCCGTGGCCGTATCTTGGACCGTTTTGGTGTCGAGTTGGCGTCGAACAGGCCCAATTTCCGCGTCCTTCTGGTGCGGGACGAGATCAACGATATCGACGCCACACTCGATGCCCTGTCGCAACTGATCCCGATCACCCCTGAGCGACGTCGCCAATTGCTGCGTGAAATTTCGCGCAGTCCTAAGCTTGTTCCCGTCGCCGTTGCTGAAGATCTGACCTGGGAGGAGTTCTCGCGGGTCAATGTGCGTACGCCTGAGCTTCCCGGTGTTACTGCGGATATGGGTGAGGCGAGGGTCTATCCGCACGGCGGGGCCTTTGCCCATGTTGTCGGCTATGTGGCCAAGGTGTCGGATCGCGATGTCGCGGCAGCGGGTCTCAACCCCGATCCTCTGCTGCATCATCCCGGCTTTCGCATCGGCAAGCAGGGCGTGGAAAAGGCGCTGGACACCGTCCTGCGTGGCAAGTCTGGCGCGGTAAAGACCGAGGTCGATGCCCTAGGCCGTGAGGTACGCAAGGACCCCGAGGGCGATATCAAACCCATTGCGGGAAAGACCGTGGTCCTGTCGCTCGATGCCGACGTTCAGAGCCGTGCGCTCGAGGTGCTCGGAGAGAATAGCGGTGCCTGTGTCGTGATGGATGTGCAGTCTGGCGACCTGATCTGCATGGCCTCGGCCCCCAGCTTTGACGCGAACCAGTTTGTTCGGGGCCTGACCTCCGCAGAATATCGCGCCCTGTCCGAATATGAACGTCGTCCCTTGCTCGATAAGGCGCTGTCAGGAACCTATCCGCCGGGCTCCACCTTCAAGCCGATGACGGCCTTGGCAGCGTTGGACTCAGGCATGGTCAATCCAAATGAGACTGTGGTCTGTTCGGGCCAGATGTGGTTTGGCAACCGTTTCTTCCACTGCTGGAAGCGTGGCGGGCATGGTTCGCAGACCATGCACGATGCGATCAAGAACTCCTGCGACATCTATTTTTACCAGACGGCGTTGAAAATCGGTCCTGACCGAATTGCACGGGTCGCAGAGGCCTTTGGTCTGGGCCAGACCTTCGACATTGGTATCTCTGGGCAAAAGGCGGGACTGGTGCCATCGACCGCTTGGAAGCGTCGGCAATATAAGCAGCCTTGGTATCCTGGAGAGTCCCTGAGCTTTGGGATAGGACAGGGCGCTCTGTCGGCCAATGCGTTGCAGCTTGCGGTGATGACAGCGCGGCTAGCCAATGGGCACAAGGCGCTGAACCCGCGTCTGATCAAATCCATCGGCGGTGTTGAGACCCCCAGCGGCGCAGCAGCGGCTGACCTACCCTTCAAGCCTGAGCATATGGACCTTGTCCGCTCGGGCATGGCGGCCGTGGCCAATGATACGACCGGCACGGCTTACCGCGCCAGTCAGTTGGGTCTTGGCCCGGTCTTGATGGCCGGCAAGACGGGAACGGCGCAGGTTCGGGTGATTAGTCGAGCCGAGCGGGCGAGCGGCGTGCGCAGTAATGACTCTCTGCCTTGGCACCTGCGTGACCATGCGCTGTTTGTTGCCTTTGCACCCTATGATGCGCCGCGCTATGCCCTTTCGATCATCGTTCAGCACGGCGGCGGCGGCGCGGCAGTTGCCGCCCCGATGGCCCGTGAAATCATGCGCGTCGTCTTGCTGAAGGATGCTGCCATCCGTGCCCGGATTGAATCGCCGCTGCCCATGCCTGAGGCCCCGGTCTCTACGACCGGTGAGGTCGAGGGTGAGGCCCCGCCGCCGCCGAGCGATACACTTTTGCCCGATGCTGCACCGACCGTTTCGGGAGGCCCCACCCAATGACTGCGAGCGCCATTACCCGTCCCGGTGAGCGGGACCGCCTGATCGTCAAGCTGGCTCAGATCGACTGGACCTTCACGCTCGTCCTGTGCCTGATCGCGGCAACTGGCGCGGCCATGCTCTATTCGATTTCAGGCCTATCTTGGGAGCCCTGGGCCGCGAAGCATCTTGTTCGCTTTGGCCTATGCCTTTGCCTGATGATCTTTCTTGCAACGGTCGATGTGCGGATATGGTTCATCTCGGCCTATCCAGTCTATGGATTTGGCTTGCTCCTGTTGATCGCGGTCGAGATCATGGGGGACGTGTCGCTCGGCGCGCAGCGGTGGCTCGACCTTGGATTCGTGCGACTGCAACCCTCTGAAATCATGAAGATTGGCTTGGTTTTGGCACTGGCCCGGTTCTATCACGGCCTGTCGGCGGAGGCGGCGAGGTTCTCTTGGCGACTGGTGGTGCCGGTCGTCCTGATTGCTATGCCAACCCTATTGGTGGCCCATCAGCCAGACCTCGGTACTGCGGTCTTGTTGGCGGCGACTGGGGGCGCGGTCATGGTGCTGGCGGGTCTGAGCCTGCGGGTCGTGGCGGCCTTGGCTGTGTCGGTTGCCGCCGCTATCCCGCCCTTCGTCATGTTCGTGCTTCACGACTATCAGCGCAACCGGATCTTGACCTTCCTGAACCCTGAGGCTGATCCCTCAGGGTCGGGTTATCACATCCTGCAGTCCAAGATCGCGCTGGGCTCGGGTGGCCTCTTGGGCAAGGGTTACGGCCTAGGCTCGCAAAGTCAGCTCAACTTCCTGCCGGAAAAACATACGGACTTCATTTTCGCCACCTTGGCCGAGGAGTTCGGCTTTGTCGGCTGCATTTCGGTGCTGCTCCTCTATGCCGCAGCCATCACCATTGCCCTTCGCATTGCCAGCATCTCGCACAGCCACTTTGGCCGTCTGGGGGCGGCAGGCGTGACCGCGACCTTTGCCCTCTATGTGATGATCAATGGGGCCATGGTCATGGGCCTAGCGCCCGTCGTTGGCGTGCCCATGCCGCTGCTATCGTTCGGCGGCACGGTGATGCTAACCGTCATGATCGGCTTTGGACTGGTTCAGTCGGTCCGGGTCCACCGCTATTCTGAGATCACCAGCGGGCGCGGCACCCTGCTCTAGAGGCTGAAGGCCGCGTCCGTGGCCCTGACCAGACCATCGATCACACCGGGTTCGGTCGAGGCGTGACCGGCGTCCCAGATCAGGTTGAAATTGACTTCTGGCCAGCCCGACTTCACCCGCCAAGCCGCGTCCATCGGCGTGACCACGTCATAGCGCCCCTGAACGATCCAGCCGGGAATATGACGGATGCGGTCGAGGTTTTTAACGATCCAGTCGTCTTCCTCGAAGAAGCAGCCATTCATGAAATAGTGGCACTCGATCCGCGCGAAGGCGACGGCGAAGGCGGTCTCGTTGAACTTGTCGGGACGGTCGGCGGGGCCTCGGATGGAGATCGTATCGCCTTCCCATTGGCTCCAAGCCGCCGCCGCCTCGGCCTGAGCGACGGGGTCCGAGCCAGTCAGGCGCTTGTGGAACGCTGCCATCAGGTTGCCGCGCTCTTCCATCGGGATCGGGGCGACGTAGCGCTCCCAGACGTCCGGGAACAGCATCGAGGCCCCGTTCTGATAGAACCAATGTAGCTCGCGCTTCGATCCCATGAAGATGCCGCGCAGGACCAAGGCCTCAACCCGGTCGGGATGGGCAATGGCGTAGGCGAGGGCGAGGGTAGAACCCCATGAGCCTCCGAACACGGTCCATTTTTCAAGGCCCAGCTGCACGCGCAGCCGCTCAATATCCTCGATCAGGGTCCAGGTGGTATTGTGGTCGAGCGAGGCATTGGGCGTCGAGCGTCCGCATCCGCGCTGATCGAACAGGACCATATGCCAGCGCGACGGGTCGAAATAACGCCGCATGGTCGGGTTGATCGCCCCGCCCGGACCGCCATGCAGGATCAGGCACGGCTTGCCATTGGGCCGCCCGCACTGCTCAAAGAAGACCGAATGGCCATCCTGCTCTGGCAGATAGCCGCTGTTGAAGGGCTGGTTCTCAATATAGAGCCCCCGGCGCATGGCTGGGCTTGCGAGGGTCGAGGCGGTTGTCGGTTCCATAGGCTCGCCCTAGCGCGGAAACCGGCGATTGAGCCAGTCTAAAAAGATAGCATTCACTTCTTCGGGCTTTTCCTGCTGGGTCCAGTGACCGGAGTCTAGAACCAGCGCCTTTTCCAAATCCGAACAATATTTGCTCATCTTGTCGGCCATCGAGGGCGGCAGGACCGCGTCCTTCTCGGCCATAACCATCAGCGAGGGGACATCGACCCGGTCAACCAGATGGGCGGAGTTCTCCCAGTTGCGGGTAAAGTTACGATACCAGTTGATGCCGCCGCGAAAGCCGGAATGGCGGTACATATCGACATAGACCCCCAGTTCCTCGTCGGTCAGGATCGGGCTGTCTGTCTCGCTGGGCACATAGTTGGGGATGGCCTTGTAGATCGGCTCGCGGGCCTCTTTGGCCATGGCAGCATTGGGACGGCGCAGATTGAAGCGGAAGGTCTTTTCCAGATCGGCCTCAAAGATGGCCTCGGCCTCTCCCGGCTTTTGGAAATAGACGATGTACATGTCCTCGCCGAGATTATCGCGATAGAGCGCAATTGGGTCGCGGGACAGGCGCGGAATGAAGGGGGTGTTCAGGCCCATCACCCCGGCTGTGCGATCAGGATGGCGAAGGGGCATTTGCCAAGCGATCAGCCCGCCCCAATCGTGCCCGCACCAGATGGCCTTCTCGATGCCCAGATGGTCCAGCAGACCGATCAGGTCGTCGGTCAGGTGTTGCATATCAAAGTCAGTCACGGCTTCGGGGGAGGTCGTCAGGCCAAAGCCGCGCTGATCGGGGGCTATCACCCAGCGTCCAGCATCGCCCATGCCCTTGAGTTGATGACGCCACGAAAAGGCCAGCTCTGGCCAGCCATGACAAAAGATCACGGGAATACCGCCGCGTGGTCCGGCCTCGTAGAAGGCCATTCGGATGCCGTTGAGTTCGGCATATTGGACCGGTGGCATTAGCCGTTGCAGAGCGGTCATGTCGTTTCCCCATCCCTCGGACCTTTCCGGCCCGGCATCGTGTTGACTGTATGGATAGGGGGCAGAGACGCTGTGTGCAAAGCTCTTTTGCCACCTTGGGCTTGCCCCGCCTCGCAGGGTGGTTCATGACCTGCCCATGACCGAGACCCAAACCCGTTCGTCCACCTTTGGCATTGTGCTGTTGCTGGGCACCATGACGGCCTTCGCGCCCATGTCCATCGACATGTATTTGCCGAGCTTCCCGGCCATTGGCCGCGACCTGCACACCACGCCGCAAGCGGTGCAGACCAGTTTGGCCATATTTTTTGCGGGTCTGGCCTTTGGTCAGTTCTTCGTTGGCCCGGCTTCGGACCGGTTCGGGCGGCGGCTGCCGGTCCTGATTGGCATTAGCGTCTATGTCGCCTCGTCGATCGCCTGCGCCCTTGCGCCTACCATTGAGGTCCTTTGGGCCGCCCGGGTCGCGCAGGCGCTGGGCGGATGTGCTGGAGCCGTGGTGTCCCGAGCTGTCGTGCGCGATCTGTTCAGCAATCAGGAGATGGCGCGCATCTTCTCCCTGATGAGCCTAGTCATGGGCATGGCCCCGATCTTGGCCCCGATGCTCGGCGGATTGGTCCTAAGCTTGGCGGGATGGCGCGCGATCTTTTGGTGCTTGGCCCTGTTCGGCACGGTGGTGGGCTTAGCGGTCATTTTCTTGCTCAAGGAAACCCGCTCACCCGAAACGGCGGCCCAAGCGCGAGCGGAGAACCCGTTTCAGGCCTATGGACTCTTACTGAAAAACCCTCGGCTGATGGGTTATCTGTTGGCCGGAGCGCTCAACAGCGCCTGCCTCTTTGCCTATGTCTCGTCGTCGGCAGATCTGTTCATCACCACCTACGGCATTTCACCCGGTCAGTTTGGGCTCTATTTCGGGGTCAATGCGGTCGGATTGATCGGCGCGGGGCAAGTCAATCGCCACCTGCTGCGCCGTCATAGTCTGGACAGGATCTTGAGCGTTGCCAGCCTCGTGACCCTCGTGGTCGGGGTGCTGATGATGGTCACCACCTCAACCGGATTTGGCGGATTTTGGGGCGTGTTCTTGCCGATCTTTGCCCTTATGACCACCTTCGGCTTCATGCAGTCCAATACGGCCGCTGGGGCGTTGAGCATTGATCCCCTGCGGGCCGGATCGGTCGCAGCCATGCTGGGCGGATCGTCCTTCGGCGTTGGGGCACTATCATCGGCCTTCGCTGGAATGATGCATGATGGCAGCGCCAAGCCCATGGCCCTGATCATCTTGGTTAGTGTGTTTGGTAGTTCATTGGCCCTCTATGGCTTGGCGCTGCCCAAGCCTGCGCGGTAGGCCTGCAAGGCTAAGAGGGCCCAGCCTGCCATGAGGCCAAGGCCGCCAAGCGGTGTCACGGCCCCTAAGATCCGGGGGGCACCCAGCGCCATCGCGTAGAGTGTTCCAGCAAAGATCAGGCCGCCGCCCAGAAACAGGCTGGCCACGGTCTGCATCCGCATCAGCCCTGCTCGGGCAAGGCTCAAGGCCACCAAGGCAGCGACCGCGTGGACCAATTGATAGTGCGCGCCGGTCTTCAGCCAGTCCTGCGCCTTGGGGTCCGTAATCGCGTGCGCCCCAAAGGCCCCGGCGGCAACGGCGATCAATCCGCTCAGGGCGGCCAGCGCCATCAGGTTATTTTGTCGCGACGTCATTGCTTGACCCTTCGTCACCGTTGCAAAGCCTGCACAGGACCTTAACGTGACCCCGAACAAAGCGATATGGCCGCGACAGACGGTTTGAGCTGGTGTGGAAACGACAGAGCGAAGGACAACAGACATGACCTTGACCCGTGGGGACGATTACCCCCTTCACCAGACCCCCGAGCCCATCGCGTTTTCCGGCACTGACCGGAATTTCTATGACCGCTATTTCTTCAATGGCTATGCCGCTGAGGGTGATCGGATGTTCGCGGTGGCCCTTGGGGTCTATCCGCACCTGAACGTGATCGACGCCCATTTCAGCGTCATCCGCGACGGGGTGCAAGTTTGTCTCCATGCCAGCGCCTGCCTGAACATGGAGCGGATGAACATTGCCGCCGGTCCGATCAGTATCGAGATCCAAGAGCCTCTGCAAAAGCTGCGGGTCATTGTCGATGATGCGGCGAACGGCATTAAGGCCGATATCGAATTTGTCGGCCGCTCGTTCCCGATCGAAGAGCCGCGCTTTATGCGCCGGATCGGGCCTCGGTCCTTCATGGACTATACCCGCCTGACCCAGAACGGCCACTATACGGGCTGGATCGAAGTCGACGGCAAGCGCGAGACCGTTGACGGCTTTGCCGGGACCCGTGACCGCTCGTGGGGCGTGCGTCCCATTGGCGCGCGCGATCCGCAAGAGATGATGCCTGCGGCTCCGATGCAGTTCTACTGGCTCTGGTCGCCGACCAGCTTCGAGGATGGAAGCTTCTTCTTCCACACCAATGATGACGCCCACGGACGGCCTTGGAACACGCGCGCGGTCTGGGCGGCGGATCAGTCCAATGCCGAGGAGCATGCCCACTTTGAGGCTGCCAAGGCCAAGGTCGAATGGAAGTCGGGCACCCGTCACGCCACCCGCGCAGTGATTGAACTGGTCGATGAGGATGGGGGTAAAGGTTCGGTGACCTTTGAACCTGAACACCAGTTCTTTATGCGCGGCATTGGCTATACCCACCCAACTTGGGGGCACGGCATCTCGCATGGGATGCTTGAGGTCGAGCGCGAAGACATCATCCTGAAGGATGTCGATGTCCAGCAGATGCACAATCTGCACATTCAAGCCATCTCCAAGGTCACCTATGTCGATGCCCACGGCCGCACCCGCGTTGGCCGCGGCGTGCTGGAGCAACTGGTGATGGGGGCCTATGAGCCTGCAGGCTTCACCGGCGTGACGGACTTTGCAAAATGAGCCTAGCCGATCAACTGTCGGCCTATCTTGGCCGCCTTTGGGACCGTCCGGTGCAGGTGCTCGACCTGACCCGGATCCCCGGCGGTGCGAGCCGCGAAACCTACCGGTTCGATGTTGAAGTCGATGGTGAGCGCAAGGGTCTGATCCTGCGCCGCGACCCTGTCGGCAGCCTGATCGACACGGATCGGCGCTTGGAATTTTTGGCCTATCAGTCCTTCTACGGGCGGGGCGTTCCGGCCCCTGAACCTGTGGCGCTGGAAATGGCTGAGACCGAGTTGGAGCGGCCCTTCTTCATCATGGGCCGCATTGATGGGGGCAAGGCTGCCAGTCCGTTCACTGTCGATCCCTATGGCGTCCATTCCGCGACCATCGGCGAACAGTTCTTCTCGATCCTCGGGACCATCGCCAAGGCCGATCCCGTCGGCCTGCCGATCAGTGACGTGGCCGAAGTGCCCGACAAGGCTGCCTGCTGGTCTAAGGAGTTGGACTATTGGGCGGGCGTGATCGAGACCGATCAGCTCCATCCCCAGCCCATCGTCTGGGCGGCAATCCGCAAGCTTCGGCGCAATCCACCGCCGCCCGCGCAGAAGATCAGCGTGGTCCATGGCGACTATCGTACCGGCAACTTCCTGCATGACGGGGAAGGCAGGATCATCGCCATCCTTGACTGGGAAATGGCCCATCTGGGCGATCCGATGGAAGATCTGGGCTGGGCCATTGACCCGTTATGGGGCCATTTTGATCCAGACAAGGTCGGGGGCATGATGCCGCGCGCCGAGGCCTTGGCGCTCTGGGAACAGGTCAGCGGTCTTAGGGTCGATGAGCGGGCGCTGGACTGGTGGTCGCTGTTCAATGCCGTCAAGGGCCAAGCGATCTGGACCTCATCAGCCCGTGAATATCGCGACAGCGGCGGCAAGGACCCGGTGCTGGCACTGTCGGGCTGGTACACGGCCCGCCGTCACGACAAGATCATTGCTGATCGCCTCGCAAGCCTGGAGGGCTGGGCATGACCCCAACCGCCGCAGAAATATTGACGGGTAACTTCATGGCGCTGATCGAGCCGCCGCCGCAAGAATCGGTGGGCGACTATATGGCCAGCCGCATTTCGGTCATTGGCATGAACTCATTGCTCGCCAGCCAAGAGGTCGAAATGGGTGCCGCCGTTCGGGTCTGGGAGAATGGGGCCATCTCGGCCCTGCTGTCCAAGGCCGGAGCACCGCTTGCCGCCTCGACCGAAGATCTTTCGATCACGGCCTTGGACGCCCTGAATGCCAAGCTTCGTCTTGCCCTCATCGCGGTTCACGAGGCCGTAGAGGCCAAGGGCGACGCGGCATTGGATCGCGAGATCTTGACCCTCTATCAGGCGATGGCCGACAGGCGCATGCTGGTCTTGCCTGTGATGCCAGGAAGCTGAGCGATCTTGTCGACCGACTCTGCTAGGGCAAGTCCATGAAACATTGGATGCCCCTAGGCCTTTTCTACGCCACCATCTTCACGGTGATGGGGATCAGCACGCCGTTCATGCCCGCTTGGTTTCGGGCTGAGGGTCTGAGCGGTGCGCAGATCGGCCTGATCCTATCGGCTCCCATGATCGCGCGTACGGTAACGGGACCGCTGATCGCGCTTTGGGCTGACAGTTTCAGGCTACGACGCACGCCGATCATGATCTTGGCGGCGGGTTCGGCATTGGCCCATGTCGCCATCTCGCTGCTGCAGGGGTTCTGGTTCTGGTTTGCCGCTTGGTTTGTGGCCTCGTCCTTGATCGCGACCTTGCCGCCTTTGACTGATGTTCTTGGGCTTAGATTGGCGCGCCGTGGTGGCTTCGCCTATGGCTGGCCGCGCGGGATTGGGTCGGTGGCCTTTGTTCTCGCCAATGTTGGGATGGGGTGGCTACTAACCCTCTATTCCCACCAGGTGATCCTCTATGCAGCCTTGGGTTTTTCGGCCCTTTGCGCTGTTGGGGCTTGGATATTGCTGCCGCCTGAGCCTGTGCACGATGGCCCTCTGCTTAACAGCCGTGACCGGCTCAAGGGCATGGGGAACCTGTTCAAAAGTCCCATGTTTCTATGGGCCATCTTTTCCAGTGGCCTGATCCAAGCCGCCCACGCCTTCTATTACGGCTTCTCAACCCTGATCTGGCAGGCCCAAGGCATCCCGGCCAGCACGATCGGCGCGCTGTGGGGCTGGGGGGTGATCGCCGAGGTCGGCTTCATGTGGTTCCTCGAAGGGGTGCGCAGGCGGCTCGGGCCTGAGACCATGCTGATCATCGGCGGGGTCTGCGCGGTCCTTCGCTGGGTCGCCATGGGCTTTTCGCCGCCGGTACCGGTGCTCTTTGCCCTACAAGCGCTGCATGCCTTGACCTTCGCGGCGGTGTTCATGGCCTCCTTGCCCCTGATTGAACGTCATAGCCCGCCTGAAAGTGCCTCCGCCGCGCAGGTGGTCAATTCGGCCCTGTCGAGCGGGCTGTTGATCGGCCTCGCCACTAGCGTCTCCGGCCCCCTGTTCGATCACATCGGCGCGCGAGGCTATTGGGCCATGGCGGCGATGGCGCTGACCGGTTTGATGGTCGCGCTGAAGCTTCGAAGTTTGACGGCGGGGTTAAAGGCTTAAGCCAAAGCAAGGCCCCCTTCGGCGCTGCGCGCCACTTCCCCCAAAGGGGGAAGATTTAAGAAGCCAAGATCTTCCCCCTTTGGGGGAAGTACCGGCGAAGCCGGGGTAGGGGGTTAACCAACCCGCTCAGCCCCAGAGGTCCCGACTTGGGGGCATGATCACCGAGCCGACAAATTCCAATCCCGGCTCACGGTCTTTGGCTAGGAGCAGCGGCCCGTCTAGGTCCACGAACCCGACCCCTTGGGCGATGATCATGGCGGGGGCCATCGATAGGGAGGTCGCCACCATACAGCCAGCCATAATTTCGAGGCCCAGGGCCTGCGCCTCTGTCTTAAGAAGCAGCGCCTCTGTCAGGCCGCCGGTCTTGTCGAGCTTGATATTGACCGCGCCATAGCGCCGGGCGCAGAGGCTGAGGTCTTGGCGGGTGTGAAGGCTCTCGTCGGCGCAGAGGAGGACCGGGCTGTGATAGCCTTCCAAAGCCTCATCCTCTCCGGCCTTGAGGGGCTGTTCGATCAGCTTGACGTCCAGCTTAGCGAAGTCAGGGGCTAAGCGGACCAGATCATCGAAACTGAGGGCCTCATTGGCATCAACGACCAGTCGGGTCAGCGGGGCTGCAACCCGGACGGCCTCGACCCGGTCCAGATCATCAGGCCCGCCGATCTTGAGCTTGAGCATGGGGCGTTTCGCAGACCTTGCAGCAGCCTCGCCCATCGTTTCGGGTGTGCCGAGGCTAATGGTGTAGGCCGTCTTGACGGGGTCTAGGCGCGCATATCCCGCGCGGGCAGAGGCTGGGATGCCCGTTTGTTTGGCTTCAAGGTCCCAGAGGGCGCAGTCTAGCGCATTACGGGCCGCGCCAGCGGGCAGGAGGGCCTGCAGGGCGTGGCGATCAGCGCCAGCCTCAATCGCGGCTCTGGCCTGTTCAATTTGATCCTGTACCCCGGCCATGGTTTCACCATAGCGGCCATAGGGTACCGCTTCTCCACGACCGGTAACGCCGTCGTGCGTGATCGTGACCAGCGCCACATGGGCCTCAGTCTTGGCCCCGCGTGCGATGACAAAGCCGCCCGCAATGGGCCAGCGCTCGTCGCTGGAGGTGAGTTGACGACGCAAGATGGCGGCTATTCCGTATCGGCGAGCGCGGCGGCATAGAGCAGATAGGCCCGGCCCTGCTCGTTAGACAGCAGGGTCGGCATCAAGAAGCCCTCTCGGTCGCGCGATGCTGCATCCACGATCATGTTGGATTGAATTTCGACAAACCGTTCCGCCTTCGTCATCAGGCCACGGTCCGATTGCAAGCGCTTGGCCAGGCGGCGAATCGAGTTCTGCGCCAGCGCGTTGACCTTGTCCAAGGCCGCATCATAGTCGCCCGCATTGATCGAAGCGGCGATCTCTTCGACACTGGGCCTCGGCAAGAGGGATTGGGTGTCGATCTTCATGTCGTGAATTTCTTGAGCCAAAATTGGCCCCAACTGTTCATCCTCGACAAAATCCTCTTCCAGTGAGGTCAGAAGGTCTTTCCAGGTCCACTGGTCAGGCTTTTCTGTGCCGCTACCAAGGTTCACTGATGTGACTTGGGATGTGGCTTGTGGCGGGACTGGGGGCGTGGGTGCGGCTGTCGGCGCTGGGGTCGGAGCAGGCGGCGTTTCAATGGCTGGCGTCAATTTCAGGCGCGGCCGCGTCTGACCCTCGTCTAGGCGGGCAAAGGGCCGGGTGGTGGCGTCCGGCCGTGTCGGTGAGGCCGGCGGCGTGCGCAAGACAGGGCGGCCCGCGACGGGCTGGCGCAAGGTTGAACTGACCCCCAGCGGGGCCCGTTCGGTTGTAGGTGCGGAGGCGGGCGAGGGCGCTCTCTTGCCCATGGCTTCCAATTGCATCACCGCAAGGCCAAGGGCCTCATAGTTGCGCCGGACCCGATCTTTGAACTCAACATCGAAGGTCTGGCTGTCCTCGGCGGCGCGGCGTGCGGCGAGGGTAAGCTCCTCAATGCCTTGGATCAGGCCTTGGGCCAGTCCGGAGCTGACGATTTCGGCCTGACGGGCGGCTTCCTTCGGCAGGTTCGCCATGCGCGCTTCGAGGCTGGCCAATAGCTCGGCAAATTCGGACACCACGGCGCGGGTCGAGACCAGCCCTTCGGTCAGTTGCTCTGATGAGCGCGCACCCGCCTCTTCGGCAAGACGGGCGGACTGTTCGATCAAGGTACGGGCTTCACTGAGCCGCGCTTCGAACATGGCTTCAGCCTGTTGTCCGGCAGTGAAGGAGGCCTCGCCCAATTGGTCGATCTGTCCCTTGACGTGGGCCATTTGCTGCTCGGCGGCTAGGCGGGCCTCCTCCGCAGCCTGCATCATCGTGTCGATCATGTACTGGGTTTCGGCCAGCAGCACGTCGCGATGGCGCAGCGAGGCGTCGGTCAGGGCGCTGAGCGAGTCGACGGCGGCGCTGGCAATGGCTGCTCTGTGTTGACGGGCGGCATCACTCATCGCCTCTGCCCGGTCAATGCTGGAACCGGCGAGATCATCGAACTGCTGATTGGCGTCGGCGACCGATTTGGTCACGGCCTGAGCGGCTTCGATTGACTGGCTGACCAGATTTGCCAACTGGTCGTGGCGCTCTGCAAAGGTCTGCTCGAACTGTTCCTGCTCGGCCTTGAGGTTGTCGATGGTCGCGGACAACATGATCCGCTGCCGATCCATACCCGCGTCGGCGTCGCTCATACGATCATGAACTGCGCGGCTGGCGGTTTCGAGGCGATCAATCTGGATCTCTAGGCCTTGGCCAGCAGCTTGTGTGCCTCGGTTAGCATCTTCGGCAGCGGCGGTCAGGTCGGCGGCCCGTGCGGTCAGAGAGGCTTCGGCTTCGCGCAGTTGGGTCTCAGCCAGATCGGAGGCTTCGGCGACCATTCGAGCTTGGCGCTCAACACTACTGACGACGCGGTCGGCCTGATGATCAAGCGCCGACGTGACCCGACCGAGCGCTTCACGTTCTTCACCCATGACTTGGGTCAGGTGCTGGGTCGTGCGGATGGACTCATTTGCCGCTTCCAACAGGCGGCGGGTTTCTTCGGCTAGGCCTTCACGAAGTGCGGTCAGTTCGATCCGCGCCCGGGCGGCGGCATCTGTGGCCCCGTTGATCTCAGAGCGGATCGTGGCGACGGCTGATCCTGCGGCGACGGCCGCGCTTGTGACCGGAGCGGCCAGATCATCCGCTAGGCCTCGAGCCCGTTCTGCCTCACGCGCGAACCGTGCCCCTTGATTGAACGCAAAGGCCGAGAAGCCGATAAAGCCCACGGGGGCCAAGGCTAAGAAACCAAAGACGGAAGAGGTGAAGGGGTCGAAGGCAAAGGCCCCTAATCGGCTTTGGAAACCCACAGCAAAGGCGAGCAATCCACCGATCCACAGGGCCGAGGCGAGGAGCGCAAACAGATAGACTTCCACGGAACCCGTGGTGCGCTTTGCGGTGGTCTTCGGCCTTGCCGGACCGGCAACCGTGCGCGGCGCAAATAGGGGTGTGTCCTCCTGCGGCGCTTGGGCGGTGTCTGCGGCGCTCTCAACCTCGACGGCCTGCTCTGTGGTGGCTAGGGCACCCAGCGACTGATCGGACCGCATTTGTGTGGGCATCTCGAGGTCATCGTCCTTCAAGCCCGTTTGCGTCAGCTGAGTGTCAGTGTCGCGCTGCGCCATGGCGGCAGAGGCCTTTTCAAGCGGATTGCGAGTGCCGTATTGGGGCTCAGCGTCAGGCTCAATGGCGGTTGGACTATAATCGTAGACAGAGTCCGACGACGTCTGCCCATCGGTGGCGGCGTCAAACGGCGCTTGGGTCGACGCATCGTCACTGTTGGACGCACCGATACCAGAGGCTGATGTCTTTTTGACCTTCATTGCCGACCTTGTCTGCGGCTTGCACACCGGAAAGTGGGTGCCGGAGGGTTCATCCGCTACTGGAAAACTATCGAGTTACACTGCGTCCGCAAAGATGCTTTTACGCTTTTCCCTAGCTCGGCCATGCCTATTGTTGGGGACAAGGACCGGATTGAGCCGTTATAGGGTTTTGACGCTGGGAACAGGTGTCGCAAGGGTTGGATTTTCACGCGCGATGAGCAGGTTTGACACACAGAATGGGAGACGGCCCCGCAAGGGTGAACTGCTCTATCTGTGCATGGGTCTTAACCAGCCGGGCCATAAGCTGCCACTGTTCGATGACAGCGGTCAGAGAATCCATTCCGCGATCATTCAGTCCTGCGTCGATTGCGGGTGGGCCGAGCCGTGGTTTGCCAATCCGCTTGCGCCAGATTGGCTGGTCTGCCGCCTAACGGCAGCTGGCGTTGACGCCGCGAGGCAGGCCGACGGTCTAAGCGATAGTGTTGATCCGGCGCCCGTCGCCATTCGCGCTAGGGGCTAGCCTGCCAAGGCTTGCGGATCAGCCTGCATTCGCGACCGATACCAGACAGACTGTGAGCGCTCTGATGTTGCGACCGTCGCGCTATGGGACACCCGTGGGCTTTCGATGGCAAGCTGTTGCGCAAGGTAGGACCAAACCCCTTCGATTTCCTTTGCCGCGGCGCTGTCTGGAAACTGCTCAGCAGCGGACAGGCCGCATGAGATAGAGGCCTGAAAGGCCATGCGTGATCGAAAACAACAGGGCGCTACGGGAAGTCCAAACCCAACAAGAATGTCGATTGCTTCCTTGACCAGAGTAGGCTCCCGGCCATTGCGCTGTGAGGGGGCCTGATTGAGCAGAATGACGCTCTTGAGTTTAAGAGATTTCAAGGTGGTGACCATGTCGGTCATGGTTCGCAAATCCATCACCGTCGGGCGAGAAACCAGCACCGATAGGTCGGCAGCCTTAGCCGCCTGAAGCGAGATTTCGGGCGAGGCGGAGGGGGTGTCGAGGATCAATAGGTCTAGGCCAGCCCTTTCCGCTGCAAATTGTGCAGGGAACAGAGAGCCGCGTTTGAACGGACTTACGGTCAGGCCGTCCGCCGAGCGGCCCCTTGCCCAATCGACGGATGACCTTTGGGCGTCCAAATCGCCAATCATCACCTTGTACTCAAGGTTATGCGCGGTGGCCGCCATGTTCACCGATAGGGTGGTCTTGCCGGTACCGCCCTTATTAGAAATGAAAGCTATCGTTTTCATGGCCTTGAGCATCCACATCTTATTGAGCGTCAGAATCGATCTTAATTTACAGTCTATAGATGTGATTTAAACATTAAATTCTTAAATAGTGATAATAATTTCTTGCGCTCAACTCTGGTCCGTCCGGGGCCTTCGGCTGCTTTAAGGTCAGCGGTCCAAAGAAAAACCCTCCCCCTGGGATCAGGGAGAGGGCTCATCAGGTTGGGTTCAAAGGGCCGTCTGTCGACGCGCCCCCTGAGTGACTAGGTGGACCTATTTGGCTTTCGCCGCTTCGGCCTTGGCCTTGGCAGACTCGCTCAGGACATAGGCCCGGATCGATTCTGCTTGGTCGTTGGTCAGATATTCCTTGAAGCTGATCATGCCCATCGGCTGGCGAGCGCCGTCAATGACGACGGACTTCCAGTTTTCGGCAGACAGCAACATCGGCGATGTCTTCAGGTCTGGCAGATAGGTGCCAGAGACGCTCGCACCATGGCAGACCGCGCAGTTGGCGTGATAGAGCGCGAAGCCTTCGGTGACCGAGCCCTTAGAGGTCACGCCGGTCAGGTCGATCTTCATCTTCTCAGGCAGAGGCTGTTCTGGAACCTTGGCGGTGCCGCCCAGCTTGAAGACGATCAGACGACCGGGCAGGCGCGGACGGTCGGGCAGGGCGAAGTTCGCCGCTAGAGGAGCCGCGCCGCCATAGCCGACCATAAGAGCGATATATTGCTCGCCATCAATCGAATAGGTCGAGGGGGCTGCAATGATGCCGTTATTGGTCTTGTAGCTCCAAACCTTCTTACCATCCTTGGCGTTATAGGCTGCAAACTCGCCTTCAGCCGAGCCTTGGAACACCAGATCACCGGCTGTTGCCAGAACGCCAGCGTTCCAGAAATAAGGGAGTTCGACGGTCCAACGCGCCTTTTGCGCGACGGGATCCCACGCGATCAGGTGGCCCTTCATCATCGCCTTGACGGCCTTGCGAGCCGCGTCGCCATCAGGAAGGGCGGTCGCTAGCGTATCAATGCCAACGTTCCACTTACCCTGCTGGTGAGTATAGGCCTGATCGTCCTTATAGCCGAAGGGAACCGACATGGCCGGGATATAGACCAGGTTTTCCTTGGGGCTGTAGGCCATGGGATGCCAGTTGTGACCGCCGTAGGGGGCGGGCATGGCCAAAGCGGCGGCGATGACAGGGGCGGTGATGCGGGAGAGGGTGGTGAACTTCATGGCGGGTGGAAAAATGATGGTTGATCAGGAACCGGAGACTTCAGGCCAGCTGAGGCCGCCGTCGTGATCTCGATCCAAGGTGTGGAAGATGCCTTGAATCTCACGGCGCTTCCTGCTGCCGGGCGCGGCGGAGAACTCGGAAGAGCTCAGCGAGCCGTTGTGGTCCGTATCCATGGTGCGAAAGAGGTCGAGCGAGGAGGTTCCGGTTTCCTTGGTTTTCCATTCCGCCTCGCTGATTCCGGCATCGGCGTTGGTGTCGAGAAGTTGGAAGGAGCGGGTGTTGATGTTCGATGCGAACTCGTGCTCGGTGACTTCGCCATCACGGTTCGAATCGAGGGTGCGGAAGGTTTTGAGGCCGGGACTGGTGGCACAGCTTGCAAGCAGGAGCGCGACGGCTGCGGCATGGATGGATTTCAAATACATGGGCGTGGATGAGCTGGATGGGAGGGTGGGATCAGATGTCGGTGAACGGCTCGGGGCGCAAGATCCATCCGGCTTCCCCGGCATGGAGGCGGTAGGAAATCTGGCGGATTTTACCGGTGGGTTTGGAGTTGGTGTCCTTCGCTTCATAGAGCTTGAAGCGGCGTGCCAGGCGGTTTTCCACGATGGCGAATTCATCGTGCCCCTGATAGCCTTTGGCTGCCTTCTTGTGTTCCGAAAGCTCCGGAAGCGTGATCCGGCTCAGGGATTTGTTCTGATTAGCGGCATAGGCGATGACGTTGCCGTAGGAGCCGCTGCCAGCGCTCTGGGTGAAAATATAAATCTCCGGCGAGCCGTCGGCATTGAGATCGGCGACTTCCGCTCCGGTCACGGAGCCGTCCACCTCCGTTTTGATCGGCGCGTTGTCCGCGGTGAGGCCCTTCGGCTGGATCTGCACGTGGTTGATAGAGCCCTTGTTGGCGCAAGTGACATGGAAGGTGATGCCTTGGAGCGAGAGTTTCTTGTTAAAGCCGGGCTTTTGAGCGCCCGCATCCGCTGCGGAGGCGAGCGGGGCGGCAATGAGCGAGGCCAAGGCGAAGAGCTGGAGCAGACGGGTGGCGGTGGTGTGTTTCATGATGATATTTTTCGAAAGGTGGCGGCGGCGGCGGGAATGGCCGGATTGAAAATCAATCCGCGGCGTGCCTTCTGCGGCGACCGGCCAGCGCGATCACCGCGCCGAGTCCGGCCAGCAAGCCGGGGGAAACCTCGGGGACGGTCGTCAGCGTGATGACGCTCGCATTTCCCGCCTCGTAGGTGGCGTCGTTGTAGTTGATCTGGAAGGTGTTCAGGCCGGCGCTGAAAACGGAGCCGTCGGGGAGGTCCTCGAATTGGCTGAATCTATCGAGAGGCCCCATGCCGTCCGAGTAGTCCAGCAGCTTGAACTTGATGTTGAAGGGCAGCTCCTGGTCATTGTAGATCTTCAGTTGCAGCTTGGCCAGGGTGCCGAGGGAGAGCGTGCCATTGGCGGTGATGAAGTCGCTGGTCCGGGCGGTGGAGTCGAAGCCGATGATAACCAGGGCGTCCGAACCGAAATTCAGTTCGTTGGCCGTGGTGAGCGAGTTCTGCCCCGGCTGGCTCTGCCCGAATGACAGGTTCGCGTTCAAATTAAGGGTGCCAGCGCCACCAATGTTGCTGTTGCCGAAAATCTGCAGCTCGCTGCCACTTTGCACGGTGAGCAGGCCCTGATTGGTGATGGTGGCTCCTTCATGTATTCCCAGACCGCTCTCGTTTTGAATATCGATGCTGGCGGTGGAGCCCGTCGTGAGGGAGGAGTTTCGATAGACTTCGCTCAATGAACTCCGCATCACCAGATAGGCGTCGTCCGTGACGTGGAGGGAGCTGCCGGT
>CALFYB010000446.1 GCA_937952995.1 uncultured Caulobacteraceae bacterium | reverse complement strand
AGTAAGAGAACACAGAGAAATTGGCAGAATTTCAGAGGAATGTTCAAAGGGAGGAAACCAGCAACAAAAGTATATGTTAGATGTAGTGAACCGGATTTCCGAGATGAAAATGATAGTGATCGAACGGAAGATGATTCACGATTCTCTCTTGTAGACATCATGAAGAACTACATGGCGAACAAGACGTTTTCGCGCGGCATCACTACGATGGGCGCAGAGGCCAGCTTCGCTTTTGTGGGCAACACGGCGCACAACGTGCCTTACATGCTGAAGAACAGTGACTTGTTCGAAGAGCTGCCTTCGCAGTTCCATGACTCAGCCTTCATCGACCGACTGCATGCCTATCTGCCCGGCTGGGAAATCGACGTCATCCGGGGCGAGATGTTTTCCAAGGGCTACGGTTTTATCGTCGATTATCTGGCCGAAATCCTGCGCCATCTGCGGTCCGAGGATTTCTCGAACCGGCCGGACCAATTCTTCAAAGTCAGCGAGAAGATTTCAACGCGGGATCGTGATGCGATCTACAAGACCATGTCCGGCCTGCTGAAACTGCTCTTCCCCGATGGCAGCCAGACCGAGGCCGAGGTCGAAGAGGCGGTCGCAAAGTGGCTGCGCGCAGCCATGGAAGAGGCAGAACAGGCGGCACAAGCCAAAGGCCAATTTTTGGCAAACATGAGCCACGAGATTCGTACACCCATGAACGCCGTGGTGTCGGCAGGCTTTCTGCTAAAGCGCACTTCGCTGACGCAAGAGCAGATGAGCCATCTGTCCATGTTGACCCACGCCAGCGACGTGCTGTTGGGTCTTCTGAACGATGTTCTGGATCTTTCACGGATCGAGGGCGGTAAGCTAACCATTACCAATATCGACCTAGACCTGCATGAGCTACTCAACGCGCTCGTCGCTCTCTGGAAGCCCCAAATTGTTGATAAGGGCTGCGTGCTCAATTTGGATCTTGATCCTGAGGTGCCTCAGGCGATCCGCGCTGACCCTCTGAGGTTACGGCAAATCCTGTTCAATCTGTTGTCCAACGCCGTCAAGTTCACTGACCGCGGTCATGTCACCTTACGGGTCCGGCTCAGTGAAGAGGGGTGCCTCTGCTTTGAGGTTGAGGATACAGGCTGCGGGATTCCTGAGGCGGCCCTTCCACGGCTGTTCCATAGTTTCGAGCAGGTCGATAGCAGCACGACCCGCAAATATGGCGGTAGTGGGTTGGGCCTTGCGATTAGCCGAAACCTTGCGCAGCTGATGGACGGTACCTTGACCGTCACCTCCCAGCTTGGCCTTGGGTCAGTGTTCCGCCTCGACTTGCCGCTCCATCCGATCTTGGGGCCGCAGTTTAGCCAAGATCGCCGAAGTTTGGCGCGTGAACCCCTGTCGACAGACCCGTTACCCGCACGGCTAGAGCCGATGACGGTTTTGGTTGCCGAGGATCATGAAGTAAATCGCAAGATAATTAGCCTGTTCCTAGACTCCATCGGCTGCGATGTGGCCTTCGCCGTCAATGGGCAAGAGGCCGTCGATTTGGCGATGGCGCGTCCTTTCGACGTAATTTTCCTCGATATGCAGATGCCGATCATGGACGGGCTGGAGGCGGCAAGGATCATCCGCAGCGGCGGCCTCAATGCTAAGTCCCCCATCATTGCCCTTACCGCCAATGTCTTGATGTCCCACCGCCTCGCTTGGAGTGAGGTCGGCGCGGATGCCTTCCTGTCCAAGCCGATAGACCCCAACCTACTGGTTGCGACCCTAAAACAGGTTATCAATAGCCAAGCGGATATGGAGACTGTTCAGCCTTCGATCCCATGATATGATGATCATCATTCTATAGTTTGGGGTCGAGACATGACAGCGAAGGTCGCCTTGGTAATTGGGGCGGGGGATGCCTTGGGCGGGGCCATAGCCCGCCGTTTTGCCCGTGAAGGCTATGTGGCCGTCGGTGTGCGGCGTCAGCAGGACAAGCTTACCCCTCTGGTCGAGGCCATCGAGGCGGAGGGCGGTAAGGCCTTTGGCTTTGGCTGCGATGCGCGCAAGGAAGAGGAGGTCATTGCACTCTTCGACCGGATCGAAGCCGAAATCGGCTCCATCGAGGTCTGTGTCTTCAATATCGGGGCCAATGTCCGGTTTTCGATCTCTGACACCACGGCGCGAGTCTATTTCAAGGTCTGGGAGATGGCGTGTTTCGCGGGGTTCCTGACCGGACGCGAGGCCGCCCGCCGCATGGAGCCGCGCGGAAGGGGCACGATCCTATTCACCGGTGCGACGGCGAGCGTTCGGGGCCGCGAAGGGTTTTCGGCCTTTTCCGGCGCGAAACACGCCCTTCGCGCCTTGGCCCAATCTATGGCCCGTGAGCTTGGTCCAAAGGGTATCCATGTCGCCCATACCCTCATCGACGGTCCGATTGATACCCAGTGGATCGCTGAAAACTTCCCCGAATCCTATGCCCGCAAGGCCCATGATGGGATCCTTGTTCCAGACCATATTGCCGACAATTACTGGCACCTGCACGCCCAGCCGCGCGATAGCTGGACCCATGAGCTCGATCTTCGACCCTGGTCAGAAAGTTGGTAACCGCTCTGCCGTTGATTTTTGGACGCCTCGGTCCATTTGAACGTTGAGTCTCATGGCGCAGGCCGATAGACCTAGAGATCAATATCAAAGTTCGGGGGTCGGCACATGCCGAGGGCAAAACTCATTCCGCTGCTGGTGGCTGCAATTGTCGCTATCGGTCTGGTCACCGGTGTTTCGGTTTGGTGGACCAACAAGCAGCGCTACGAAAAGACCGACAATGCCTATGTTCAGGCCGATACGGTCACGGTCAGCCCTCAGATCGATGGTTACGTTGCTGAGGTCTTGGTCGCCGATAACCAAAGGGTCGAGGCTGGTCAGGTCCTCGTGCGTTTGGATGGTTCGCAATCGGAAGCCAAGCTGGCTCAAGCCGTCGCCAAGGTCGCGGCCTTAGAGGCGGCGATCAAGGGTGTCGATGACAAGGCCGCACTCGAACAGGCCTTGATCGCTCAGCGTTCTGCGGTCGTGACCAGCGCCAAGGTCGATGCCCAGCGGGCTGCCCTTGATCTGCAGCGCTACCGCGCCCTGTCCGGAAATGGCTGGGTCTCTGATCAGCGGCTTCAATCCGTCGGAGCCAATGCGGCCCAGACCAGCGCCAGTGTCGCCCAAGCCGAAGCCAGCCTGCAGGCCGAACGCCAAGCCGCCAATTCGCTCACCTCTGCCAGGGCTCAGACCAGCGCCGAGGCCGCTGCCGCCCGCGCGGCGATGGAGCAGGCCAAGATCGAGGTTGAACGCACCGTCATCCGCGCTCCTGTCGCCGGTATTGTCGGGGCTCGCTCGGTGCGTCCAGGCCAATATATTCGCCCCGGCTCAGCCCTGATGAGCGTCGTGCCCCTGTCGGACACCTTTGTTCTGGCCAACTTCAAAGAGACGCAGGTCAGCCGCATCCGGATTGGCCAAACGGTCGAGATCAAGGCCGATGCCTTTAGCAAGACCCCGATCCGTGGCCGAGTAGACAGTTTCGCCCCTGCGACCGGTTCTGAGTTTGCACTGATCCCAGTTGAAAATGCGGTGGGGAACTTCACCAAGATCGTCCAGCGCGTGCCGGTGAAGATTGCCGTTGATGCCAATGATCCGCTCCGTGGGGCACTGCGTCCCGGTCTGTCGGTTGAGGTTCAGGTCGATGTGCGCGGCAAGACCGGCCCGTCCTTCGCCGAAGCCAGTTCTGCGGCGCGTCAGCCAGCCCCTGCGGCGGATCCGAAGAGCGCTGCCCAGTGAGCCAACCCGCCGCTGCCGCGCCTAACGCCGGCGCTACGGCCTCAGTGGATTGGGTCAAACTCTTTCTAGGGTTTGGCGCGATGGTCGTAGGCCAGTTCATGGCCGTTCTCGACATCCAGATCGTAGCCTCGTCGCTGCCTCAAATTCAGGCTGGCATTAGCGCCAGCGCCGACGAGGTCAGCTGGGTCCAGACCTCCTATCTGGTGGCCGAGGTCGTGATGATCCCGCTGTCCAGTTACCTCTCGCGCATCTGGGGCACGCAGAAGGTCTATATGGCCTCGTGTCTGGGCTTTGTGGTGATGAGTGTCGCCACAGGCATGTCGTCAAACATCGAGACCATGATCATCACCCGGGCCCTACAGGGCTTCATCGGCGGGGCCATGATCCCGACGGTCTTTGCCGTGGCCTTTACCGCCTTCCCGCCTGACAAGCGGATGTTGTCCAGCGTGATCATGGGGATGATCATCACCCTTGCGCCGACCGTCGGCCCCATTCTTGGCGGGCACCTGACCGAGTGGCTGAACTGGCGCTGGCTGTTCTTCATCAATGTGCCCCCCGGCCTGCTGGTCCTGTTTCTGGTCAGCCGCTACGGCGATTTCGATAAGGGCGATCCCACCCTGACCAAGGGCTTTGATTGGATTGGCCTCGCCTTCATGGGGGTGTTCCTCATGGCCACGCAGTATGTGTTGGAAGAGGGCGCGCGGAAGAACTGGTTTGAGGATGATCTGATCCTGTTGCTGGCGGTGACCGGTGCGATCTGCTGTGCCATCTTTGTTTGGCGATCCTTGAGCTACAAACAGCCGATCGTCGAACTGCGCGCTTTTCAGAATTTGAACTTTTCCATCGGCATCGTGATGACCTTCGTGACAGGCATCTGCCTGTTCGGTGGCACCTATCTGTTGCCGCTGTTTCTGGGACGTATCCGAGGCTTTTCCTCGGGCGAGGTGGGAACCACGATGGTGGTCGGCGGCCTGGCCATGTTCTTGACGGGCCCGATCCTTGGCCGCTGGGTGCGATTGATGGACCCGCGCTATCCCTTAGCCTTTGGCTTTGTCTGCGCTGGCTATGGCTTTTGGCTTGGCCATGCCGTGACCCCTCAATGGGGATTTTGGGAATTGGCGAGCCTACAGGCCTTTCGAGGCTGCGGCGTCATGATCGCCATGATCGCCAGTCAGAACGTGACCATGTCGACCTTGAAGCCGGAACTGATCAAGACCGCGGCGGGGCTGGTCAATCTGTCGCGCAATGTCGGCGGGGCGATGGGCCTAGCGGTACTGACCACGGTCTTGAGCGTTTCCACAACGCAGCACATGAGTGAACTGTCTTCGCGCATGAGTGTCGCCAGCCAAAAGGGTCAAGAGATGATGGCCGGAATGGCCATGCGGATGACCGAGATGGGGGTCTCTGATCCGACCGCTGCGAGCCGCAAGGTTATCCACTATCTGCTGATGAGAGATGCCGCGACCCTAGCCTATGGCGACGCCTTCGCGGCCCTGTCGCTCTGCTGCTTCTTTGCGGCCTTTGCAGCTTTCTTTGTAAAGCCAGCGCCCAATCTCTATGCCGCGCAGCCGGTAGAGGATCACTAATGCCGCGGGCGTCAGGTCAGATCGATCTGGTCAAGAGCGAGGCGATTCTCGATGCGGCCTCTGACGTGCTGGGCGAACGTGGGCTGGGCGCGTCTATCGAGGCGATTGCTCGCCACGCGGGCGTGTCCAAGCAGACGATCTATAATCACTTTGGTTGCAAGACGGCTTTGATCGAGGCTCTGGTGGCGCGCCGGGTGTCGCATATCACCGCGCCCCTTCGTGTTCAGGGCGGAGCGGACCAGCCGGTCGAGACCTTGGCCGCGCTCGCCCGAACCTTGATCGCCATTGTCTCGAATGTTCGCGCCTATTCCCTGATCCGGGTGACGGTGCAGGGGGCGGGGGCAATGCCGGAGCTGGCCAAGGCGGTGTTCGAGGCTGGCCCGATGACCACTCGCACCCTTATTGCGGACTTTCTAGCGGCTGAAACCAAGGCTGGCCGCATGGCCGTCGATGACCCGATGGAGGCCGCAGAGTTCTTTGCGGGCATGTGTTCAGGACATCGCCAGTTCCGCGCCCTGATGGGCATGGAGGTCAGCGCCGACCCAGAGCAGATCGACCATTTGGCGCAGGCCGTCGCAAAGCGCTTTTTCCGGGCCTACGCGCCTGAAAGAGGCCTTGCAAACTAGGCGAACCAAGGCTTTGGGTTTACAGCCTTCAGACAACAACAATGGGAAGGAACGGGTCATGACGGGATCACTTAACGGCAAGGTAGCCGTCATCACGGGCGGTTGCTCGGGCATCGGGCTTGGTACGGTTGAGCTTTTTATCGCTGAAGGCGCGAAGGTGGTTTGCGCTGATGTGCAGGACGAAAAGGGTGCCATGCTCGAAGCCCGGTTCGGCGATCTGCTGCGCTATGTTCACTGCGACGTGACCCAAGAAGCCGACATCGCCAAGGCGATCAATACTGCCGCCGAGGCCTTTGGCGGTCTCGATATCCTGTTCAACAATGCCGGTGCGGGCGGGGCCAGCAATGGCGTCGAAGACATGACCGCTGCGGCGTGGGACAGCGTTCAAAACCTGTTGGTCCGCTCAGTCGTTCTGGGCATGAAACATGCTGTTCCGCTGATGCGCGCGCGCGGCGGCGGGGCGATTGTTAATACGGCCTCGATCGCAGGCCTGCAGGCCGGATGGGGACCCTTGGCCTATTCCACGGCCAAGTCGGCCGTGATCCACCTGACCAAATGCGCCGCAGCAGAGCTTTCGCCGCAGAACATCCGCGTCAATGCCATCTGCCCCGGCCTGATTGCCACCTCGATCTTTGGGGCCTCGTTCGGTCTGCCGCGTGAAGTGGCCGATCAGATGGCCGCGCAGATTGCGTCCGTCGCGCCCGCTTTCCAGCCCGTGCCCAAGGGCGGCATGCCCGAGGACATCGCCAAGGCCTGCCTCTATCTGGCGTCTGATGCCTCGGCCTTTGTCAGCGGCACCCATCTGGTCGTTGACGGAGCCATCACCATTGGCGGCCGCAACGCGTGGGACAAGAGCGCCCCATCGCCGCTGCTCGCAGCCCTTGGCATCACGCCAGAGCAGGCCGAGCAGATGCGTGCAGCCATGGCCGCTCCTCAAGGATGACGGGTCTGTCGCCAAGATTGAGAGCGGTCCAGTGGGCCGAAGGTCTCGCGCCGAATGTGCGCGGGGCCCTGTGGATGCTGGTTTCGGCCCTGACCTACACGGCCATGACCACGCTGATCAAATTTCTTGGCGACGACTATCCGGCCTCTTTGCAGACCTTCTATCGTCAGGCAGCGAGCATGATCGTGCTGGCCCCCATGATGATCAAGGATTGGCGCGGCACCTTTAGGACCAGTCGTCCTGGTATATTGCTGTTCCGATCTGGCGCAGGCGTCGTGGCCATGACCATGGGCTTCTATGCGGTGCAGAAGATGCCGCTGGCCGAGGCCAATGCGCTGTCCTTCACCCGCACCCTGTGGCTCGTGCCGCTGGCCGCCTTTGTCCTGCGCGAGAAGCTCGGACTATTGCGCATCGGGGCCAGTCTCGTGGGCTTTGGCGGTGTTCTGTTGATGTTGCGGCCAGAAGCAGCAGGCCATAGCGGCTTCACCATCCCCCAGATGGCGGCCCTAGCCTCGGCCTTCCTCTTTGCCCTGACCATTACCGGCATGAAGGTGATGACGCGCGATCACAAGACCATCACCCTTTTGGCTTGGGCGGCGGTTCTGGGTCTGGTCTTCGCCCTGCCTCCGGCCCTGCTTGTCTGGCGCTGGCCCAGTCCGATGGATCTGGCCCTGCTCGCGGCGATGGGCGTGCTCGGGGTGGTGACCCAGGCCTGCTATATCAAGGGTATGCAGATCGGTGACGCCGGGGCTATGGCCCCTATCGACTATACGCGGCTGGTCTTTGCCGTCCTGTTCGGCTTTGCCTTCTTCCACGACATTCCGAGCCTCGTCACCATGGTCGGGGCTGCCGTCGTGGTCGGATCGACCCTGATCATCACTTGGCACGAACAGTGGGAAGCCAAGAAGGCCAAGTCTAAGGCTGCGGCCGAGGCCTCTGCGGCAGCGCTAGAGGCTTAAGCTCATAAGGCCAAGGGCGATCGCCGCTTGACCGCCATAATAGAGGCCCCAGATCGCATAGCCGCTCAAACGCTCTGATCCGGCCAGCCGCGCACCGCGAAACAGATCCGCTGACAGGACGGCGTCCGAGGCCATGAAGGCTGCGGCCCCGTCCATCACCGGCCAAGCGGTCCAAGGCAGGAGCAGGCTGGTGGCTAACATGGCGACAATGGCGGCGACATAGGCACTGACCGCGCCCCTCATCGCCCCCAGATGTGGCCACAACCAGGTGAGCATGCCAACGCCGCTGATGGCTGCCGCCCCGATCAGGATTGGCCGGATGGGCTCCGATAGGGCGCTCGGTCCGCCCACGCTCCAGAACAGGGCGACATAGATCAGATGGGCGATGAGAAAGCTGGCAAGGCCGAGCGGCAGCCACCTTTTGGGATCACCGGCCAAGAACCCATCCCCGACCGCCGATAGGGCGAGGGCGGCGGGCAACAGCAAGGCTAGGCCATGCTGCGGACCGGTCAGATAGGCGATCAGGGCCAGAGCGGCGACCGGGACCATCTTGACCACAGTGCGCAGGGGCGAGACCGGACCCAAGACCCAGAGCGCGCCATAGACCAACGCGCTGAGGGCAGAAACCAGCCAAAGGGCAGTGATCATGGGAAAAATCCTAAACCGAGGCGAGCGTCAGGGCCTCGGATAAGGCCCCTTGCGCAAGAAATCACATCAACCGGCCAAGGTGCCCTTGCGTCAGTATTGGACTCTGCGTCCATGAGCGGTACATCCCTAGTCAGGTCGGTCCAACGACTTCATCATGAAAAGCAACAACAGGGAACTCGTCCAATGGAGCTTAATTCTTCGGTTGCCGCCGTCGTGACTGGCGGGGCCTCTGGCCTCGGCGAAGCCACGGCCCGCGCTTTGGCTGCTCGCGGCGTTCGCGTCGCCATTTTCGATATGAACGAACAGAAGGGCGAAGCCGTCGCCAAGGACATTGGCGGCGTGTTCTGCAAGGTCAATGTCACCAGCGATGACGATGTCGATGCTGGCTTTGCCAAGGCCCGTGCGGCCCACGGTCAAGAGCGCATCTTGATCAACTGCGCTGGCACCGGCAATGCGGCCAAGACCGCCAGCCGCGACAAGCAGACCGGCGAGACCAAGCACTTCCCGCTCGACGCCTTCAACATGATCTTGCAGATCAACCTGGTCGGCACCTTCCGCTGCATCGCCAAGTCGGCGAAGGGCATGCTGGATCTGGAGCCTCTGGCCGATGGCGAGCGCGGTGCAATCGTCAATACGGCGTCGGTGGCAGCCGTTGATGGTCAGATGGGCCAAGCGGCCTATTCGGCCTCCAAGGGCGGCGTTGTCGGCATGACCTTGCCAATCGCTCGCGACCTGATGGGTGACGGTATCCGCGTCAACACCATCCTGCCCGGCATCTTCAACACCCCGCTGATGCAGGGCGC
>CALFYB010000445.1 GCA_937952995.1 uncultured Caulobacteraceae bacterium | reverse complement strand
AAGCTTCCAGACCAGTTTCAGCGCCGCGCTCCGGCAGGTGAGCAGCGCGCAGCTGGAGGCCACCGATCTGCAACAGCAGGTGCAGCTGGGCAACCCGACCGTCAGCATCGAGCAGCGCACCACGCGCGGCGGCGGCAAAAGCACGGTCGCGACCGTCACGGAGATTTATCATTTCATCCGGCTGCTCTTTGCGCGCCTCGGCACGCAGCATTGTCCGGATTGTCAGTTGCCCGTCGAAGCGCAAACGCGCGATGAACTGTTCAGGCTCTTCGGTAAGAGCAATTGCTTCATGGACAGCAGCGATCGCGCGAACATCCTCTAAACGGTGCCTCTGCTCGACCGTTACCCCTTCATTGCCATCGGCATTAACCCCAACAACCAGTCTGCCACCCAACTCCGCCGCAAACCGAAAAAGCCGCAGGTGGCCTGGATGGAGAATGTTGAAATTGCCCGAAATGAAAATGATCTTTTCGCCAGCCGCGCGCGCACGCAAATCCTGCGCCAAAATGCGCATAGCATCGTCGCTCGAGGAGGCAGGTTGGATCACCTATCTAGCATCCTGAATCGTGGCAATTATACATCTTGTCACCCATGGCGGTGTGCAGGCCCTTCTGCCGCGAGATCGCCGGACACCGTTCGTGAATCGCAACGGATCGATGGCGCTAGTTAAGTTACCCCTTACATATAACGCGAACAAGGTTAACGTTTGCTCGAAACACTACTGGGGGTAGGGGCCGATGGAATCGCATCGTCGGCCTATTAGAAGGCCGGTATCGAGGTAATTTATGGATGAGCTGGAACAGCTAATTACGCAACTCACCGTTTTGCGCGACCAGATTGTAAGCGGATGCGAAGATCACTGGATCTTGATGGTTCCAAGTTCGATTGGCGAACTGGCGACGGTATGCGCCTTGCTGCCTGCCTTTCGAGCCCACCATGGCGGGAAGATCTGTATGGTGGTCGACAGCGGCAAACGTGATGTGCTGAAGCTGTTTACAGACCAAATTGATGCCGTAAAGTTTGTGCCACTGGCGGCCATGCGCGCCTTAAGCACCTATCGCATCATCAATCCTTTAGACTTTAGGGTCGGCGTTCCCCAAAATCTCTGGATCAATCAAAATGGTGATGGCCGCGGCTTTGCGTTGCATGAGCTGTTCAGAAGCCAACCGGGGCGGGGCGGACTATCGTTCATAGATCTTGTAAGATACGCCATGAATTTACCCTGGGAAGCGCCGATCGTCCGGGGAAATATCGAGCTCGACGTTAACGTCGAAGCCATGAGGTATGCCAAGGTCAATCGGATCGAACCCGGTAATTCCGTCGTTTTTTTCACGGGCAATAATACAAACAAACCCGCTTCGGCGAAATTTTGGAACCTGCTATCGGAAGCCTACGAAGCCGCCGGGAAAAAAGTTTTTTACAATATGCACGGCGGACTGTTTCAGCCGGAGGGTCTCGATATCCGCGGCACTCAAATCCATCTCACGACAAATCTAGCGGTGGCGATCTGCGAAATTGCTGGCCACATGATTTCAGGGTCAAACGGACTCGTCGCACTAGGCTTGCTTTCAAACACTAAATTCAACATCGATGTAATCTTGACAGACAGTTATGACCCTACGGGCACAGGCAACTTCGTTCCACTGAACCCGAGTGCTGGGTCTCATTTTGTGGTTATGCCTGAATTGTTTACCAGCAAGATGCGAGTCTATCGGGAATGGGAAGTCACAGACCCTACCGAGGGGTTAAATGCCCTTATCGCTTCAATCGTAACGGGTCCCAGCGTGGATGCAGATGTGGTCTAGCCGTCCGCGC
Organism: uncultured Caulobacteraceae bacterium; assembly: GCA_937952995.1. GTDB lineage: Bacteria > Pseudomonadota > Alphaproteobacteria > Caulobacterales > Caulobacteraceae > CAISGS01. Next base: position 35,194 of record CALFYB010000445.1, on the reverse strand, counting down.
TGAACCTTATGGCTGTGACCCATCAATCACGCTCGTGAGGGGCGTTGAGCGCCGGGCTAAGAACCGCTCATAGGCGAGGCTTGTCATGCTGCGCAAAGACTCAAGGAACGCGGTCTGATCAACCAAGCCCGCGTGCTGGCTCTGCTGCAGCTCACGCCAAGCTGCCAAATGGCTTGGGTCCTCCACCAGTTTTAGAAGGCGTGCGAAATAGTCTTCATTATCGTTAGCGCGATGTTCTGGAGGCACCAAGGAGGCGACGTCACCTTCGGCAAGGGTGAGCAGTACAGTTCCGGCCGTCAGGGCATTATTGGCACTGTTGCCACCACCCGGTCGGAACGGATTGGCAAATACGTCCACAATCGTCATCAGCTCACCCAATTGCGCCTCAAAGGGGATATGCCGAAACTGGAACCCGAAGCCTTGTTCGAATGCATAGATCAGATGCTCAGGAAGCGAACCTACGACGAGCCAGACACATTCTGGATGGGCCCTTAATATAGCCTCCATGCCGGTAACAAAGGCCTCGTCTAAATCGATGCCCAAGCGATTACCAACTGAAGCCATGATGAAGTTATTTTCGTTCCAACCCAAAGGTTGGCGTTTGCGAGGGCTCGGTGGCCCTTCAATCAAGGTTGGGCCGCTCTGGCTAAAGACGTAGTTGTTGATAAAGGACTGGGGCGCTCCTCGCCGCGCCCACCGCTCCGCCACATAGTCGGGCTGATGAAAATACCAATAGACGTCGGCATATTGCACCGGGGCTTCGTCACCACAGACAAACATCACCGTAGGGCCAAACAGGCTCATCAGGCCGATCCACGGCGATAGTGCCGGCTCGCACCAGAAATGGAAGGTACAGGCACCGCGCCCGACCACCTCTGACAGCAGGTCTTCCACAACATCGACACAGAAGAAACGGATACCACGGCGGCGGATAAGGGCCCCTATCCGCTCATCGATATAGGCCTGCAAGCGTGGTGTGATCGACCCGGCATAATAGATGTCGATCCGCTCAACGGCCGGATCCATCGCCAGCACAGCGACATAGTCGATGGCACCGCGCGAAGGGGAATGAAGGGGATCTTGCAGGGTGCCGACAAAGACCGAGTGCTCTTTGCGAGCCTTGCTGCGCGCTACCGTTGGCTGAGGCAGGTTGGGGCGGTCAAAGACGCTTCGAAATATCGACACAGCGCGGCCAATAATTCGGCGCGAACAGTCGTCATCGATCTTAGGGCCGCGCCACCAAGTCAGCGACCAGAGGTCTGAAATGAGTTGCAACACCTCATCGTCAGCAAAAACCCCAGACTCAATTTGGTCTACAAGACGGGGCACAAAATTGTCATTGTCGAGACCAACGGCGAAGTCCTCTGGCAAGGTCACTTCCCAACGGTCGGCAATAGACGTGACCTGTGCCACGTAGTTCGGCTGGGTTTCAGATAGCAAAAAGTCAGCGATTGTCATTCTATGCACTTTCGAACGGCTTCAGGCCATTTGAGGTTCAGGTCATGGCCTTTTGGAGAGCGTGCGCCAGTCGATCGATCTGTCGCCCAGCCATGTCAGCAAAATAGGGCAGCCCAAGGGTCGCGACCGCCAGTTGATCGGTAGTGACGAGACTATGTGACGGGCAATCGACAAAAGCCGGTTCACGATGGCAGCCGAGCGCCCACCAGCTGCGGGAAGCAATATTGTCAGAGGCCAGCCCATCGATCACCGACCGTAAGCGCTCAGGCGGTAGGGAGACGACGCAGGTGCTAGACACCCATTGCTCGCCCCACCCGGTCTGAAAGCCAATGTGAGGCACGTCGATCAAGGCTTGTTTTAGCGCTAATGCGCAGCGGACATATCGGGACCTGATCTCAGGCCAGACATCAAGGGCGGCGAGGCTGACCGCTCCATTATACTCACTCAGCTTAGCGTTAGTGGCGATGTGGCGCGCAATTCGGTCACCGTGGAAACCAAAATTGGTCGAGGCCCTAAACCGAGCAATGAAATCAACGTCATCTGAGGCGACGAAGGCACCTTCGCCACTGCCTAAAACCTTTGTTGCATGCAGGCTAACCATGGTCGGAAGACGCGGATCGTGGACACTGTCAAAGGAGGCGGCCGCGTCCAAAATGACTGGTACGCCAGTGTCTTCGCGAAATTTCACCCAAGCCGAGACATCGACCGGTTGGCCAAAGGCGGCAACGACCATCACCGCCTCAACCTTGCCCGGGGCCTCAACCATCACTCGACGGACATAGTCGGGATCAAGGGTCCAACCGACCGGATCGACATCGACAAACCACGGCGATAGTCCGGCTTGCCGCACGGCGTGGGCTGAAGCTACGAAGGTCCAGGCGGGCATGATACAGACACCACCCGGCGTCGCACCTAAGGCTTGCAGTGAAATGGTCAGGGCTTGGGTGCCATTGGAGGCCGTAGCAACATAGGCCTTTCCATCGAAGCGCTCCGCAAGCCGCTGCTCCAATTCTAAAATTAGGGGGCCAAAATTTGTGTACCAGCCGGAGCCATCTATCCGCTCTAGATAGGGTAAAATGGCAGCGGTGTTAGGCATTGAGGGCCGTGCAATGGGAATGGGAACAGTTGCCCAATCTTGGACCGTCTCATCGGCACCCAATGCACGAAAATCACTGCCCATATCCGCTCTCGATTCACGCGCCGATCACCTCGGTACAGCCACTATAGTTAATAAGCCGTAAACCATTTTCGTGCATTCTAAATAAACAATGTCTGTGACCAGCCCGAGATCGAGATGGGTTTATATTTCCCAATGACTAAATCATAATAACTGCTTCTGTTTTAATTGTGAGTATAATTTCAGCCGAACTCGATGTAATTGACCGATTTTTCATTAAATGGACTGAATAATTAATCTTTATTATTTGAAGCGATCAGTAACCGGGGGCGCGCAATGCAAAGATTTGTCGTAATTGGTCCCGGATTAATGGGCCAAAAACACATCGAACTCATCGATCAAAACCCTCGATGCACGCTGGTGGGTATCGTCTGCCCCGAACAGGACCAACATCACCTCACCGACGAACGGCATAAAGCTCTGGCCTTTACGGACCTTGAAACCTGCCTCGCAAACACCCGTCCGTCAGGAGTCATTATCTCATCGCCCAATATCTTCCACTACGAGCAAGCGCAAAGGTGCATCCTCGCCGACATCCCGGTTCTTATTGAGAAACCGATTACAACCGATGTCAGCGAAGCCCAAAAACTGGTCGAATTAATCGCCGCACGACGGGCAAAGGCCCTTGTTGGACACCATCGCGCCCACAGCCCCCTGCTTCAAACGGCGCGCAAAGTGATCCAAGAGGGTGTCTTGGGCAAGCTTATCGGTCTGCAGGGCAGCGCCGTCTTTTACAAACCGTCAGACTATTTTGCCGCCGGACCTTGGCGAACGGTGATGGGTGGAGGCCCAATCTTGATCAACCTGATCCACGAGATCGGGATAATGAGAACGCTCTGCGGAGAAATTTCTGGGGTTCACGCCCTGTCATCACGGCATACTCGCAAGTTCGAGGTCGAGGACACCGTCGGCATCAATATTGCGTTCGAGTCAGGGGCGCTGGGCAATTTTCTCTTGTCGGACGTCGCCGCTTCGGCACGAAGCTGGGAGCAGACTTCGCGAGAAAACCCCATCTATCCCACCTATGCCGACGAGGATTGCTACCATCTGGCTGGCACGAGGGGGTCTTTGGCGATCCCGACCATGCGCCTAAAGCGCGTGCCGGAAGGTCAGGAACCGTCTTGGACACGGCCGTTGATTGAAGAAACCTTGGCGGTCCAGCGCACAGATCCCCTAACCGCCCAACTGGATAATTTTCTGGACGTTATCGAAGGCACCGCTGATCCCGTCGTATCGGCATTTGATGGACTGCAAAACCTGCGCGTTATCGAAGCCATTCAGCAATCGGCCAAATCTCAGACCATGGTGTGGCTCAATGACTAGGGTAGCGCTCTTTGACACCAACCTTTCAGCAGCTCCGATCTATAGCTATCTGGTCGAGTGCGGCCATGAGGTCTTTGTTATCGGAGGCAATCCCGATGACTATCTCGCCCGGTCAGCGCACAACTATGTCCAACTCGACTATTCAGATGAGGCCGCCGCGCTCGCCTTGGTCGATCAACTCAAGGTCAAATTCATCATCCCCGGCTGTAATGACCGGTCTTACCTAACCTGCGCTGAGATTGCTGCGGCACGAGATTTTCCAGGTATCGATAGCGTTGCAGTAACAGACACCATCAATAACAAGCAGGCCTTTCGCCAGTTCGCTCAGGACCAAGCCATTCCCATTCCCGGGGTTTGGACTGTCGATGATCTACCGACTGATCGCCCGCTCATCGTAAAGCCGGTGGACGCCTATAGTGGCCGGGGCATCACGGTCCTAAGTGAGGTGACAAACGACCTGCTGAACCAAGCCATTCAGCGGGCGCGACAGTTTTCAAAATCAGGCCAATATCTCATCGAAGAGTTCGTATCGGGACAGCTCTACAGCCACACGGCCTTCATCGCCGATGGCCAGATCCAGATGGATCACATTGTCGAGGAACACGGCTCGGCAAACCCGTTCACTGTCGACACCAGCTGCGTGCATTATGACTTAGCGCAGCACATCTTGGACGCTATTCGACATGACGTCACATCCATGGCCCAGGCGCTTACGTTGGTCGATGGGCTGGTGCACACGCAATTCATAGTTCAGGGCGATCAATATTGGTTTATCGAGGTCACGCGGCGCTGTCCGGGTGACCTCTATAGCCTGCTCATTCAGTTTTCGACCGGGGCGGCCTATGCGGAAAACTATGCGCGACCCTTCTTAGGTGAACCCTTCGACCTTAGCCTGCGGTCAGCTTCCCACCAGCCAATCCTTCGCCACACCCTCTCTCAACCGGTCGAACAGATCTTCAATGCGATCCATTTCCACCAAGACCTTCAGATCGAGTGCTATTACGCGCTCAGCCGCGCGGGCGACCGGGTAGCTGCGGCACCGTTTGGACGGATTGGTCTGCTATTTGCCCATGCGAAAACACAGCAGAATTTAGACGCGCTGATGGCCCGCACGGTCAGGCGCAACCTCTATTCCATCATATCGGCCTAGGACAGAATGATCATGACCATAGGGTCTCGTCGGGACTTCATCTCGGCCATCGAAGATTGCTTGCGCCGCATACCTAGAAACCAGCCGCTCGCTCAGTCGGTGCTATCGGGCCAGTGTGGGAGGCCCTGTTTCGTCATTGGCAAGAACCAGCAGGTTCATGATCTCGCGGCCGTCGCCAAGATCGAAGCCATCGTTCAGGATCACGCAAAATCGGCAGAGCAATGGGAGGGGTTTTCGATCATCGGGTTTGACGCGCTGCCATCCGATTGCATCGTTATAAATTGTTCGACCTCGATCAGCCCCGTAGCCGTCAATGATCGACTTCATCAGATCGGTGGGCTGACGGTCCTTAATGTCCATGAAGTCATCCATGCGTCGCAAGGAACCATCCCTTGGCCATGGTTCGTGGCGCAACAGCGCCAAGACTGGCATGATCACCAAAACGAATGGGCTGACCTTTTTGACGCGATGGCAGACGACATTTCTCGTCAGACCTTGGTCGACGTTCTGCGCTACCGACTGACCGCCGATGCAGACCATATGGCCGAATACCGCGTTCGCTTGGCCGAACAATATTTTGAACCGTTTCTGAACCTCAATGGCGAGGTCTTTGTCGATGCCGGGGGCTTTGACGGAGACACAGCCGAGGAATTTTGCCGCCTCGACCCCCAGTACAAGAAAGTAATTCTGTTCGAGCCCTCTCCGACCAATATCGAACGCGCGCGTCTTCGCCTCAAGGGTTTAGCCAATATCGACTATCGGTCCGAAGGCCTGTCTGACGCCAAGGGGACGTTGCGATTCGACGTAGACGCGGGGTCCGCATCAGGGGTCTCTTCAACCTCCACCCAAACCATAGACGTTACCACTCTAGACGAGGCGGTTAGCGAACCCGTCAGTCTCATCAAGATGGATCTAGAAGGATGGGAGACTAAAGCGCTCGCGGGATCTGTGGGGCACATCAAAAATGATCGACCCAAACTCGCTATAGCGGCCTATCACCAAGCCTCCGATTTCCGAGACATCTTCCGGCAGGTCCGCTCCTATCGGTCTGACTATAGTATTTACCTGCGCCACTACACCCAAGGCTGGTCAGAAACGGTGATGTTCTTCGTTTGAACGGCCTACCCCCGCTCACGCACCCTCACCCCATCAGCGACCCTATCGGAGGGATAGAGCACAACGCGCTCGCCCGGCTTGAGCCCCTCTTTGACCTCTGCTTTCTGGTCGGTCAGGATGCCGGTCGTGACAAAGGTTCGGTAGGCTCGGCCCTGACGGATCGTAAAGACGGCCCATCTGCCGCCAATGCGAACCAAGGCCCCGATGGGCACGGTCGTGACCTGGGCTTCGCGGCGCAGAAATACCCGGCCCCATAGCCGGTAGCCTGGACCCAATGCCGACCAAGACCTTGGATCTCCGACGAGCTGCAAGATCACCAAGACCCGCTGCTCTTCCACGCCAAGAGCCGAAACCTTGGTAAAGCCCTGCGGCTCGACCCGCCTGACGATGGCCGCGATGGGAAGAGCGCCGCCCCAGTCATAGATCTGCGCCGACATCCCTTCAGAGATACGCACAGCGTCCTGAGATAAAAACTCAACAGCCGCCTCCAATCCGGCCTGGTCACTGACCTCGATCAGGGCTGTGCCTGCCGGTACATATCGCGCGCTTTCCTGAAGCACACGGCTGACCCGCCCGGAGGCGGGCGAGGTTACCGAAATTGACAAAGGCCCTTCACGCTCGGGTCCGATCAAGGCGGCCTGCGCCACCGCCACCTCAGAACTGCGCACCCTTATCTGCGCATCGGCAGCCCTGAGTGCGGCTCTGGCGGCGCGGTCCTGAGCCAAAGCGGTCTCTAGGGACTGAACCGGCGCGAACCCCCTATCGGCCAAGGCTTGAATTCGGCTTAAATTGCCTGCGGCCCTTTGAGCGTCTGCGGCCATCTGATCGCGCAACGCCATCGCCGCCGATTGGGCCGCACGCGCCGCCGCAAGGGCGGCTTGAGCCTGAGCCCGCGCGCGAGGATCAAGCGGATCAGCCGATGCCGGATAGATCCGCGCCACCACGGTCCTATCGGCCAAAACCTGATCGCCGACGTGAAGATCGAGCCGTTCAAGCCTTCCTGACACAGGGGTAGAGACCAGATAGGCCTCGCGCACCCTGGCAACACCCTGATCCGACACCGTCTCTGAAATCGGACCCTGATCGACCAAGATACTATCGACATCAACCGGCCGGGGGACCAGCAGCAGGGCCGTCGCAACAAGCACAAGGCCGATGAGGCCCGCGCCGATCACTATCCTTGCGCCCCAAGCCCGCTTCATCGACTATTCTCGCGTCTTCAAGACGGTGACGAGATCAAGCTTCCAAAGCCGCACAGCCACGGGCACGGCCGCGATGAGTACGGCCAACCCATAGAGCAAGACAGCCCAGCCATAGCTAGGCAGCCCAATCACGGCAGGCAAACGCACCTCATCGCGTGAATAGGCTGCCGCCAAGCCTTGCGCTAAGCCATAGCCACTCAATAGCCCCAACGGGACGGCCGCCAAACAGAGCACGGCCATCTCGCCCATCAAGATGTAGGCGCACTCCGACTGGCTAAATCCCAGCACCCGAAGCGTCGCCAAATCTCGCCCACGCTCTGATAGGGAAATACGGCCCAAATTGTAGGTGACGCCAAAGGCGATCGCTCCGGCAAAGGCCAGGTAGAACCCAATGGAGGTCTTAAAGGACCGTTCCATGATGTTTCGCCAAAGCATCACCGTATCATCACGAGACGATGCGCCAATGATCTGCGGGATCTGCGCAATGGCCTGGTAGAAGGCAGGCTTTGCGTCAGTCGCGATCAGCAGCTCAGCGCCGCTGGCCACATCACCCTCCCCCATCAGACGGTTCAGATTGCGCCGGGCCATATAGGCGCTCAAGCCACTATAGTCTGTGGCCAACCCCACGACCGGCAAGGCCACCTTCGTGCCGCGTCCCTCCAAGATCTCCGTCCAGATCAAGTCTCCGGGTCGGACATCCAAACGCTGCGCAAGGGCTTGGCTAAGCACGAGCCCCCTTCCCGCCACCGCCATTGGCCGACCCTTTGCATCCAAAGGCCGATGCAGCTTTGCGCCGGGCTCAAGTCCAACGATGCGAACCGTTTCTTGATGGCCCGCCGACCAAAAACGGGCAGAGGCAATTCGAAGCGCCTCAGCAGACATGACGCCGGGCATGCGCCGAAGGGTCACCACAGCACCCGGTGCACGCGGCTCTGCAAAGCGCGCGGCGTCGCTCCAGCGCTGCGTTTGGTAGAAGGTCGTATCGACCACCCGCTCCAAGCTATCGAATAGAAACTGAACGCCGACCAACAGGGCAAGACTAGCGCTCAGACCCAAGAGAGCCGTTGTTGCGCGGCCGGGAAATCGTTCGAGGCTCCGAAGGATCATCCGCGTGGATTGATCGACGAAGGCCACGGGCAAAAGACGATCAAACAGGCCCGCCCGGTAGGTTGCCGGTCGCGGCATCTGCATGGCAACGGCCGGAGAAAGCCTGACGGCCTTGCTCACCGCAACCAGTGAGCCGGTAACGGCCGCCGCCAGCGAAAAACCCGCCGTCACCACAAAGGAGGTCCAATCAAACTGAACCGACAACTGCGGAAACCGAAAATAGTCTCGGTAGAGCCCAACGATAGCCGCCCCAAGCCAGCACCCTAAAAGGCCGCCTAAGACCACGCCCACTAGGCCAATGGCAGCGGCAAGGCGCAGATAGTTCCAGCCCGCAGCACGGTCACTATAGCCAAACGCCTTCAGCAAACCGATCTGCTCGCGCTCAACCTCGATAAGCCGAGTGACCATCAGGTGAACCAACGTCATGGCGACGATCAGGAATATGGGCGGCAATATCAGGGCCGATGTGGACAGCTCTTTCAGTTCCGCCTGCAAAAAAGCATGAGAGGCCTGATCTTTGCGTTCATAGGCGGGTAGTGCGCCATAGCCCACCAGCTGACCATCGATGGCGCTCAATAGGGACTCAACCCTAGCTCCGGGTACTACGCGAAAGGCAAAGAGATTGACGATACCGCTACTGCCCGCCGCCCGCTCGACCGTTGATCGAGCCGCCCAAAAAACCCCTTGATGGGCGTCATCGGGCAAGAACGAGTCCGGCGAAGGGACATAGACGAACTCGGGAGACAGGGCGGCACCGACAATAACCAGCGATATGACCCGACCGCCAAGGGTTGCCGACAATCGATCACCCAGCCGCAGCCCTGCAGCATCCAAAAAGGTCTTGAGGGCAACAACCTCGTTGGTTGGTCCGGCCTGCGCCATTCGGCCTTGGACGAGATCAATGCCATTGAGATAGCGCTCTGGGGTCTCTGGCAATGAGATCAGCCGCGCTGTCGCAGGCCTGATCTGGCCGGGCAGATGCAGCAGGCCGATCTCCTGAAGGCGAGCATCAACCATGGCAACGCCGTCAATCTGACCCAAGGCAAAAACCCGTGAGCGCGGAACGCGCTTGGCTTGGACAAATACATCGGCAAATCGTGTGTCGCTATAGAACTGCATCTGGGCATTGATCAGGGCCTTGTGCGCGGAGTTGGCCATCACGGCGACCGATACCCCGCAGGCCATCAAAAGGGCGATGGCCAAGACCTGCCATTTCATGCGCCAAAGATCGCGCGCCAGCTTGCGCTCGAGCACCCGGACGATCACCACCCCATCTCGCGCGCTGAGGCCTTTCGCGGGTTGACGGCAACGTCCACGACGCGGCCATCTCGAAACCGCACAATCCGGTCCCCCATAGCCCCGATGCCGACATTATGGGACACGATCATGGTCGTGGCCCCGACCTCTTTGGCAACCTCGGCAATGGCTTGAAGGACCAAAATGCCGCTTTCGCTGTCCAGCGAACCGGTCGGCTCATCGCAAAATAGCAGCTGAGGTCGCTTTGCAATCGCCCTAGCCACCGCCACCCGCTGCTGTTGCCCTCCTGAGAGTTGAGACGGAAAGTGGTCCATTCGGTCAGCAAGACCGACCCGGTCCAAGGCCTCTTCTGGGGTCATGGGCCTATCGGAAATCTCAGTGATCAACGCGACATTTTCCCGCGCCGTGAGGCTGGGTACAAGATTGTAGAACTGAAAGACAAAGCCGACGGACTGGCGGCGAAACCGCGTCAAGGCCGCTGCTGACGCTCCCACAAGCTCGAAATCTCTAAAACAGGCCGATCCAGAACTGGCCGAATCGAGGCCGCCGAGAAGGTTAAGCAGTGTCGACTTTCCTGACCCCGAAGGACCCAAAAGGATCAGCATCTCACCGGCGACAATATCCAGATTAACGTCTCTCAGAGCGTGAACTTCGCCCGCACCTGTTCGATAGACCTTGCTCAGGCCTCGAACCGTAAAGGCGGCCTCTGGCTCTAATCGAAAGTTTGGAACGGGCAAACTACCCCTCCTAGAGACATGAAAGGATCTCGACACGGGGGCAACCATAAGGTGGCGCTCTCGGTTCAATCGCTGATATTGCTCAAGAATTGGCGGCAATGCGGCGCGTACTCACCGCGCGCGCCGTCTAAAGGCATCCAATTGTTGGGTGGCTCTGTAACGATTTTGACCCTATCTCAGAGCCAATCGCCCCTCTAAACGCCCGCCGACGATGCACACGCTCGTCTTTACGTCCCAAAGGCCCTCGCATCTGATGACCGACAATCGCATGTTCGCGTGGTTCAAGCGCTTCGTCCCCGCACCTTGGGCCATGGGTTTCAAGGAACGGTTTCGGGCCAGCCTCGGCGTTTTTTTGGGCATCGGGGCCACCGCTATAATCAGCACCCTCGCGGTTGGCGGAGTTGAAACCGCGCCTCTGTTGATTGCGCCGATGGGGGCCTCAGCCGTGCTCCTCTTTGCCTTACCAGCCAGTCCTTTGGCGCAGCCCTGGTCCGTGATTGGCGGGCATCTGGTGGCCGCTTTGGTTGGCGTGACGACATTTCATCTGGTCAGCACGCCACTTTTGGCCGCCCCCCTTGCGGTCGCCGCCGCCTTGGGCCTGATGACAGTCTTGCGATGCGTCCATCCACCGAGCGGTGCCATTGCCTTGATCGCCGTTCTCGGCGGGCCCAAAATCACAGAGATGGGCTATGGTTTTGTGCTGGTCCCGGTGCTTCTCAATTCGGTGCTGCTGACCGCAAGCGCGCTCATTTTTAACAATCTGACGGGCAAGTCCTTCCCGCATGTCGCCCATCTCTCGGCGCAGCCTGTCTCACCCGCCTTGAGCCTAACGCCCGAGGATATTGACCTTGCGCTGAGCGAATATGGCGAGGCTCTGGATATTAGCCGCGAAGACCTCGACGGCCTTTACCAAAGCCTCGTGGCCCGGGCCCAAAAGAGACATAAGGCCGCTTAAGGGCGCTGCACCATAGCGGGACGATCAAGGCCGTGGCTGTTAGGCCCTTGCTCACGTCGCCATAGGGCAAGGGTCGAGACTAAGGCCAGTAGGCTCAGCGCACCGAACATCTGCAACATTGGGCCATAGCCTGCCGGATTGGCCGCTCCGGCATGGTTGGCGTCATTGAGCCAGCCCGCCAGATAGTTACAGGCGAACAGGCCAAGATTTTGCAGCACATTGATCAGCCCAAAGGCTGTGCCCAAACGCTTGGGTTCGACCAGCATCGAGGTCGCGGGCCAAATAACCGCTGGAATGACCGAAAAGCTGATCCCCATCAAAACGGTCGAGATCCAAAGGCTAAGGTCCGTCGCCCCCAGAATGAAGAAGGTCACCGGCATCAACAGTGCGCCCAAGCTGAGCAGCAAGGTGCGATGTCCAAATCGGTCCGCCGCAAAGCCAAATATGGGCGTGGCAAAGATCGCTGCGAAAAAGACCCAACTGTTAAGAAGGCCCGCATCCGCCAGGCTGAGGTTCTTTGCGTCTTGAAAATAGACGATGGCGAAGGTGGATCGGAATGGAAAAAACACCGATGCAAACAGGACATTCAGTCCCAAAATATACCAAAATGATCGCGAAAACCCAACAAGCGCGCTTAATTTGAGGGGTTCGGGCTTAGACTCAACATTAACCACCCGAGTTTTTCCACGATCAACTCCCATCAAGACAAAGGCTGCGATCAAGCTCACCCCGGTCAATGCCGCCGCTAACATTAAGGGTGGCTGCCAGCCCTGCTCATAGAGCGGCGCTGCCCAGCGGGGTGAAATATCGGCCATATAGGACCCGACCCGCGCCAAACTGAAAAATAAGGACATGGCCAGCGCCGCCGCGCCGAATGAGAACCACTGGGCAAGCGCGGCGAGTAGGGCAATCAGGAGCGTTGCTTCACCAACGCCGAAAATTAAACGCCCTGTGACCATCACCGAATAGGGCTCCCCAACAGCCGTCAGAACTGCGCCCAGAAAACACAGGACTGCGGCACCAAAAGCAGCTCTAGCGGCACCAAGACGGTCGATAATGAGTCCGCCGACCAAGGCCAGTGGTATGTTCGGCAAGCTATAGACGGCGTTGAGCAGGCCAATATCGGTCTGGCTTAGCCCCCGCTGCGTGCGCAAAAGATCAGCGACCGGTCCTATTGCGTCATAGGCATAATAGTTCCCAGCAATGGCGATACTGGCCAAAACAAGGATCAGCCAAGGCGGCGTCGAGCTCTTGGTCATCTTACGCAATCCTCGCGCCCTGGCGGCGCAGTTCGGCCTGAACGAGCCCGATGTCGAGACGGTCGAAATCTTGGCCGGTCTTGATGGATATAGCGGCCGCGACGCCCGCGCCCTGCCCGGCAACCGCGCAGCACATCATGTTGCGCACGGCGGCATGGCTGATCTTGTCCCCGCCGATGGCCCGGCCTGTGACGAGCAGGTGCCCGATCCCCTTGGGAACCATGGCGCGATAGGGCACATGAAAATAGCGGCCTGTGGTCGGCAGGATCAGCAGGCCGTAGCCGTCGATAAATTCCGGGAATATGCCGATAGAGTCGTCGAAACGGGCCTGACCGCGTACGTCTTCGCCGGTCATATTGTAGGCCGCGTCGATCTTGCGGGTATCACGAATGCCAAGGGTCATGCCGAAATTGCGCAGCTTGGCATCCTCGCATCCGGGCATGAAATGCTTGAGCGCCTCAACCGCCTGCATGGCCTGCTTGCGCCCGCCAATCTCACCGATGGTCAGATCGTCCGGATCAGTGCCATCCAGATAGAGGTGCACCATGTTCAGATAGGTCAGATCACCTTGATCCGACACCGTGCCCCAGGTTCCGGCGATGGTGGCTAGGTTCGGTGGCAAAAGCCCCGCCTCTAAGGCTTTCTTGAACGGCTTGCGCAGGAACGGCGAGAACATATCGTCCTCCTTGCCATCGGTCGTGATGTCCCACTCGCCATTGCCCGCCCAATCCTTATAGGTCTGGGGGTCGGCCTTTACCTGCTCGATAAAGCGGGTCTTGTTGACACCGCACATGGAGAACATGACCGAGACCGACATCATTTCGGCCTTGGGCGTCTTACGGGTCAAGGCCCCTGCCCGCTCAGCAATATCAGCATCGCCCGTCGCATCGATGACCCGTTTGGCAAAGATCGCCTCGCGGCCAGCCTTGCTCTCGGTGATGATCCCGCGGATCTCGCCATTTTCGATGATGGGGGCGACAAACATGCGATGCAGCATCGGCGTGACGCCGGCCTCCTCGACCAGAACATCGGCCACATATTTGAAGGCTTCAGCATCGAGCGAATGGCTGATCGATTGAGGCTCAGGCATGGCCGCGCCCATAGTCTTGGCCCGCTCTTCGAACTCGCGGCCTATGCCTTCACTGTCGATGGTCTGAGGGTGGCGATACCAAGCAAAACCCTCAACGCCGACCTGAGTGATATTGCCACCAAAGCAGCCATAACGCTCCAAAAGCGTTGTCTGCACCCCCGCGCGCGCGCAGGCCAAGGCCGCCGCAAGTCCCCCGGGACCCGACCCAACCACCAAGACGTCTGTCTCATGGATGATGTCGATAGAACGCGAAGGCTCAAGGAAGGTTCGGCTGGGCATCAGGAGATCCTAAGCCAAAAGATGGCTGCGGGTCACACTGCTTAGGACTTTCGATTCTGCAAAGCCGAAATCAGATCGGCAACGCTATCGATGACCATATCTGCCCCCGCAGCCATGAGGCTGGCGCGAACTTTCGACAAGCGATCTTCCCGATCTGCGGGGTCTAGAGCTTGATAGTCCTCAAGCGACAGGCCAATGCCATTGCCCGACGCTGCCAGTCCGATGGTGAAGCACCCCGCCGCTCGGCCTTCGGCGATACCGGCCTCGGCATCATCGACCTTGACCACCCGTGACAGGGGCCACACGCCCAGTTCCGCGCAGGTCTTGTAGATCATCAAGGGCGAGGGCCGACCTTGCGGTGTTTCCCCGGCGCAGACCAGATGATCAGGCTCATAGCCTTGGGCCGCTGCGCTGATCAAAACCGGCTGCATCATCTCGCGGGTATAGCCGGTCGACGAGGCCACCTTGAGACCCGCCGCCCGTAGATCACACGCGACCTTGGCCGCGCCCGGAATGAGCTGCGCGGCGCGGCCTGCTGCCTCTTTCATCAAAGGACCAAGATCGACCATTAAGCTGTCGACATCGGCCTCAACCGGCCGTGCGCCGGTGGCCGCTTGCCAGTCCGTTGCCACATCTGGCCGAGCGAGCAGGGCGCGAACATGGTCAGCCTTTGCCTTGCCCATATCCACCCGCGCCGCGGCCTCATCGAGCGCCACACCGCGACTGGCAAAGGCGGTGACAAGGGCTTCGATTGGCGCGCGGCAACCAAAATCGACCATGGTCCCGGCCCAGTCAAAGATCACCAGATCAAAATCGCTCAAGCCGTTAGGGGTCATGGGGCCGTATCCTTGCCAAACAGTTCATTGACCACCTCTTCACCCAAGGCAAAGCCGGTGGAAGCCCCCGCCCCCGTCGTCACCATAACCAGGCGCACATCTTGGCACGGCTGATCAATCAAGACGGTGCGGTCCGGTGCCGACGCATAGGTTCCGGTCCAGCGCTCTTGGACCTGCGGGGCGGGACGGCCAAATACGGCCTCATATTCGTCGAGGATCAAGCGATCGACCGCTTCGGAGGCAAAGGGATCGGGGGTCGGGCCATAGTGGTGGCTGTCTCCAACGACCAGACTGCCATCTGCGCTTTGCACGACGATCAGGTGAATGCCATTGGCCAGTTGGGCGGCCTGCTCGGCCTCTAGCCTCGCGCGCACAGCTTTAGCCTCTGGCAAGGCCGCATAACCGGCATAACGCACGAGGCCAAGGTCAGACATGACCGCGCCCGATAGTCTAAATCCGGGATCGGCCAGCCGGAGCATCTGTAATTTACAGCGGGTCACCCCATAGGCCGCAACCCGCTCTGGAAAGAGGCTGATCAGGTCATCACCGGGACAGACCGCCACGCAGTCAGCCTCGATTGCGCCTTTGGTTGTGACAACCTTGCCGGTTTCGACCCCAACGACTGCGGTCTGGCGAACAAAGGTCACGCCGTAATGGTCGGCCAGCCAGGCCGCTACCGCCGGAATAGCTTGGCGCGATTCAACCCGAACCTCATGGGGGCTCCAAAGTCCGCCCAGAAGCTGGGGTCCGGCCAGATAGCTGTGATCGGCCTTCAGCGCCTTAGCGTCCAAGATCTCGCAGCCCTGACCCATCTCGGTTTCAAGAAAGGTTTCCAGCAGAGCCATGCTCTCGGGACGGCGGACGGCCATAACCAGACCGCGATGGATCAGATCGATCCCAGCGGCCCCGGCCACCTCAACCCAAACGTCGCGCGAGCGCTTGGCCCGGGCCCACATGTCGCCGCGTTCCTGCCCGGTAATAGTGATGAAACCGAAATTTCGAACCGAAGCCCCATTGGCCTGGGCATCGCGGTCAATGACCACGACCCGCTTGCCACGCCGCGCCGCCGCTAGGGCGCAGGCCAGACCAACAATGCCAGAACCCACAACAGCAAGATCATAGGCTCCGGACATGGTCACAGCTTTCAAACAGCGGCGGGCAAAAGGCAGCTAGGTTTCGATTCTTACGTGGCTGTATTTAACGCAGAACTATGACAAACCTAAGCCTATTGGCCTAAGCCTATTGGCCGAAGCCTATTGGGGCGTCACTGTCATAGAAACGCTACAGCTTGGCATTAGAGGCCGAACAGCCCAATCTGGCGCTGCACATTCTGGCCGGAGACCTAGACCGTGAGTAGACCTTCATTCAACGCGCGGCTTAGGCAATATTTGGTCCAAGCCAATCCCATCGTCTTTACCCTGGTCGCGGGCTTGGCGGGATTTTGCGCCTATTTTTCTATGTACGCCTTTCGCAAGCCGTTCTCGGCCGCGACCTTTGAAGCGGTCGATGGCTGGACCTTCGCCCTAGACTACAAGATCGCGTTAGTTTTAGCTCAGGTCGCAGGATACGCCCTGTCCAAGATGATCGGCATCAAGGTCATTGCGGAAATGGACCCTCTGCGCAGAGCCGGAGCGATCTTAGTCCTTATTGGCCTGTCTTGGTTGGCGCTGGTCGCCTTTGCTTTGGTGCCGGCCCCTTGGAATGTTGCCGCTCTATTCTTCAATGGCCTGCCGCTAGGCATGATTTTTGGATTGGTCTTCGGCTTTATGGAAGGCCGAAGGGTCTCTGAAGTGCTGGGGGCCATGCTCTGTTCCAGCTTCATCCTGTCATCGGGGGTGGTTAAGTCCATCGGTGTTCTGATGATGACCTCGGGCCATGTCAGCCCATACTGGATGCCTGCCGCAGTGGGTCTGGTCTTTATGCCGCTACTGGCCGTTTCGGTCTGGATCTTGAGCCTGCTGCCCCAGCCCTCCATCGAGGATCAGATTCAACGCACAACACGCGCGCCAATGAATGGAGCTGAACGTTCGGCCTTCCTAAAGCAATATGCCCCGGGTCTGATCCTGTTGGTCCTGTCCTATGTGATGCTGACGGCCTTTCGAGATTTCCGCGATAATTTTGCGGCTGAAATCTGGACAGCCCTTGGCTTTGGCAAGACCGCCAGCGTCTTTAGTGCCAGCGAATTGCCGGTCGCGGTCATTTCTCTCGCCGCCTTAGGGGCGGTGATGACCGTGCGCGACAATCTCAAGGCCCTCTTGGTCATCCATGGCCTGATCGTTGCCGGATTTATCCTGCTCGGCGTCTCAACACTGGCCTTCCAAGCGGGTCTTTTATCGCCCTTAAGCTGGATGATTTTGGCGGGGGCTGGGCTCTATATCGGCTACACGCCCTTCAACGCCATGCTGTTCGACCGGCTTGTGGCAGTCAGCGGACAGATCGGGACGGCGGGGTTCTTGATCTATGTTGCTGACTCGTCCGGCTATGTCGGCAGTGTCGTGCTGCTCCTGTGGCGCAATTTTGGAGGCGTAAGCCTCGATTGGTTGCAGTTCTTCATTCAAGCGGCCTATGCCACCAGCATTGTCGGTGCGGTTCTCGTCTCAGCCGCAGGCGTCTATTTCCTCCAACGTCAACGACAGTTGCGGGCCCTCGTCCCAGCAACCTGAGCAAATCAGACTGTCCCGATTTTTCGCAATGACGGATTAGGTTCGATGATGGAGACCTCGTAGCTTGGAAGGCGCGGGGAGAGACCATCGTGAGCCCCGTCAGGTCCTTGGTGTTCGTGGCCGTTCTGGTGGCTCATGGTCTGGGCTCGGCATGGGGACAGCCAAGGTGGGATGATGAGGCTCGCTTCAGAACGCTGGAGGCAGCGGTTGAAGGAGCCAGCCATCACGGCCTGACGCCAGAAGACTACCATCTCAGCGACCTTGTTCGTCTGCGAAGTCATCCGGGACCCGAGCGCGACCGTGCGGCTAACGAAGCGCTGGCCTTGCTCGTCACGCATCTGCATCGCGGCAAGGTCAACCCTCAGCGCTATAGTCCCAATGGTCCAACGCCCGCCGACCAGACGCTGATCATCAACGCTTCTGAGGCATTGGATCTGTCGAAGGCGGTTGAGGATGCTGCGCCGTCCCACCCTCTCTATAGGTCGCTGGTCATAGAGTTGGCCCGTCTGCGCAAAATTGAGGCCGACGGGGGCTGGCCTATCGTGGGCAAGGGCGCGACCCTTTCAATCGGTACACGTGATCCAAGAGTGGCACAGTTGACCGCTAGGCTTGAGATGAGCGGTGATCTCAGGGGGCCTAGGCCCGATCCCACCCTGTTCGACGAAACCTTGAAAGAGGCCGTTATCGGCTTTCAGCAGCGCATGGGCCTAGCACATAACGGCCTGGTGACCCCTGCAGTCGTAACCGAGCTCAACCGCCCCGTGGCGCAGAGGATCGTTCAGTTGCGGGTCAATATGGACCGGGCAAGGTCATTGATGGCGGACCTACCGGCGCGGTTCGTCATCATCAATATCGCAGGGTTTGAAGCCTATCTGGTCGAAGACCAGTCGGTCGTCTGGCGATCACGGGTTCAGGTGGGCAAGCCCTTTCGTCAGACGCCGCAATTGCGATCAGCGATCGATCAGATCGTCTTAAACCCGACCTGGACCGTGCCCCCGACCATCCTGAAAGAAGACATCGCCCCGGCGGCGGCGAAAGATCCCGGCTTTATTGCTCAACGTGGGCTGCTGGTCACCGACCAGACGGGAAGGCCGATCGACCCTCGCCGCGTTGATTGGACAGGGCCCCTGCCCTACCGCCTTCAACAGGCACCGGGCCCAGACAACGCCATGGGACGGGTCAAGTTTCTCTTTCCCAATCCCTATTCGGTATTTTTGCACGACACCCCGGCCAAGAGCCTGTTTTCCAGCCCCGCCCGCGCCTTCAGCTCTGGATGTGTGCGACTGGAAAGGCCCCTCGAATTGGCCAACCGTCTCTTAGCCGACGATAGGCGCGGCTGGACGAGCGCCCAAACAGACGCTGTGTTGGAAACGAACACCCCCCAGATCATACGATTGAAATCTCCGGTGACGATCCTATTGGCCTATTGGACCGCATGGGTCGATCCGGCCGGAGTGATCAACTTTCGTCATGATATCTATGGTTTAGACGACCGATGGGCGAAGGCATTGGATCGCCACAACCCTTGAAAATACAGGCGTGACGTCGTTAGACCGAGCGGTTATGGGAGGAGTCGCCGGGGGGCACATAATCGATTTGGAGCGATGTCTGTATGCCCGATGAGAGACTAAATCTAACCCGCCGAGCCCTATTCGCTGCGCCCCTGATGGGGCTGGTCTGCGCATCCGTCGCCCATAGCGCCCCACTCGGCACTGATATTTCCTCCGCACTTAGACAGCGGGCCCTTGAGGCCATGGTTCGTCATCGGGCGCAGGTCAAAAATACCGATCTCATGGGCATAGTTGATTTTTCCAGAGCCTCGGCAACGCCCCGGTTCCATCTGCTCGATTTGCATTCAGGGCAGGTCCAGACCCTGTTGGTTGCCCATGGCCGCGGATCAGATCCAGACCATTCGGGATGGCTCAAACGGTTTAGCAATGCCGAAGGCTCTTACGCCTCATCGCCGGGGGCCTATGTCACAGACGATATCTATACCGGCAAACACGGCCGATCATTGCGCCTCACCGGGCTAGACCCGACCAACGACAATGCCAAGCCGCGGGCCATTGTCGTTCATGCCGCTTGGTATGTCAGCCCATCGATGGTGCGCGACACCGGGAAGTTAGGGCGAAGCGAAGGCTGCTTTGCCGTGGCTCAAACCGATTTAGAGCAGGTTCTGACGCGCCTTGGGCGCGGGCGAATGATCTATGCCGACAAGATCTAGACGCCTTCGCCTCTATCGGATGATTTCAACGCGGCCAAAATAGCGTCGGTCTGCTCACCCAAGGTCGGGGCACGATGGCCAGTCATCCGTTGGCCATTGATCATCACGGGGCTGGCCAACATGTGCAGGCCTTCAGGTTTGGCGGGGTGATCGACAATATCCCTCATACCCACCTCGGCCACAAAGGGGTTATCTAAGGCCGACTTCAGATCCTTGACCGGCGCAAACGGCACTTGGCCAGCAAAGAGATCGCTCCAGTCCTGAGACTTGCGGGTCATGAAGAGGCCGTCCAGCGCCTGCGTCAGCTCAGCCAAATGGGCGCGGCGGGCTGGAATGTCGGCAAATCGAGGATCATCCGCCAGATCGCTCCGTCCTGTAAGGCCGCAGAATAGGGCCCAAAATTTGGGAGTCTGGCACATTAAGAGGCCCCAGCCATCGGCAGTGCGGACCAGTTGCGACGGCGCGATAGACGGATGGGCTCCGCGCGGCAGGCGCTCAGGCTCATAGCCCTCATTCATGGCCCAAACGGCAGGATAGGAGGTTTGGTGAAGGGCCACGTCAAACAGCGACACATCCACGTCGCAGCCCTCACCGGTGCTCCGGGCGTTCAAGATCGCCGAGACAATACCGAGCGCAAAGACCGAACCGGTCATGAAATCAACCATCGACAGACCAAGCCTTGTTGGCGGCGCGTCGGGCTCACCGGTCAAGCTCATCATGCCGCTTTCGGCCTGCATCAGATAATCATAACCCGGCCAGTTGGCGCGGCTGTTGTTACGGCCATAGGCCGACAGATGGGCGCAGACGATGGAAGGCTTGATGGACTTGAGATCGTCGTAAGTCAGGCCCAGCTTGCCCGGCTTATCACCGCGCAGGTTATTCACGACCGCATCAGCACCTGCGACCAGCTTTTCAAAGATCGCGCGGCCCTCTGGGGTCTTAAGCTCAAGGGCCAGTGAGGACTTGGACCGCGAGAAGGTCTGAAAGAAGGCCGTGTCCCCCTCCCCTAGAAAATAGGGTCCGACCGAGCGGCTCACATCTCCGCCCATCGAGGGAGCCTCGATCTTAACCACCTCTGCGCCCAGCTCGGCCATCAACTGCGTGCCATAGGGCCCTGCTCCATAGAGCTCGACGGCGAGGATACGGACACCGGCCAGGGGGCGTTTCATTGAAGGGTCCTTGATGCTCAAGCCGTTGACGTCGGTCATGGCCCAACGCAGCTATAGGATAGGCAAGCCTCAATGGCCAATAGTGCGGCGACGGCGCATCCTTGGAATGGGCGAACCTAGCCGACGATTTTTGAAGGCCAAAATGGCGAGGCGAGGCCTGATGGCAAATAGGCCCAGCCACACCAGCAACACGACGCCGTAGCGCAGAACACTATAGAGGGCGCGGCTAAGGCCCAGAAGGTCAGACGAAAAGCTTGGACGATTGAGGGTGAGGTCGAACATGATCGGGTCTCCGTGTGAACGAAAACCCTTTTGAGCGGTGCCTACGTCAATTTGGGACGTCGACCTCTGGCGTCAGGGCCATCGCCGCCAATTTCAGTTGCTCGGCTAAGACCTCGCGCAACCGGTCAGGTGCAAGAATTCTGATCTTGTCGCCCCAGCTGAACAGGTGCCAAGACAGTTCGGTCATGCCACTGGCCCGAAAGGCGATGGTCACCGAACCATCAGGCTCATGGGTGACGCTCTGATGGCTATGGAAGCGCCAGCGCAGCGCATCTTCTGCGCCATGCGGCAAGATCTTGAGGACCACATCCTCAACATCGTCCTGATAGATGCCAAAGCTCTGATCGGCATAGTCCTGCAAAGAAAAGTCTTCCGGAGGACTGGCGGGCACATCGAGGACCTCGATCTGGCCCATGCGATCAAGCCGCCAATTGCGTGGCGGGCCGACGGGTTGATCCGGGGTCAGCTCGGCGGCAACCAGATAGTTGCTGCGGCCAAACAGAAGCCCAAACGGGACGACATCGCGCATCCGCCCCGGTGTGCTGCCGCCGTCATATCGAAGCCGAAGGGCCCGCATGGACTTGATGGCCTCGCGCACACGCGCCAGCACATCATCCTCTTCAAAGGGACGTGGTCCCGCCTGAACCGCGATGGTTTCGGCCTGAAGCAGGGCCTCGACATCAGGAGCCAGACGGCGGCGAACGCCCGGTCGCATCGAGGCCATCAGCTTGGCTTCCAAGGTGGCGAGCGCGCCAGCCCGATTTTGCGCACCCGAACTGCTGAGGGCTTCTGAAGCGGTCCGAAGTGCCGCTAGTTCTTCGGCCGTCGGGGCTTGAAAAAGACCATCCAGACCAGAGGGAATGCGAAAGCGCCGGGTTGGGGGATCGTCAATATCTTCCATCTGCGGGAACACTTCACGCACGGCGTCGCGCATGCGTTCAACCGTGCGACGACCGACCTCTAGGCGAGACGCCATCTCATCTAGCGTCAAGCCTTCAGCCGTTCCCGCCAGCATCCTGGCAAGGGTCAAGAGACGCTGGGCCTTATCGTGTCGCATAGGTGGCTCCGAAAGATACGACCGAATTTGACGCACATGCGGTCCACAAGGTCAAGACCAGACCACTTGACCCCAAGGACGCCCCCCATGGCCCCCTATAAGCGCTTCGCCTCGAGCTACCGACCCGCCAAGGCCGCAGCCACGGTCAGGTCTCCCCTAACGGGCGCGATCATTGATGCGGTGCTGCGCCATGCCGATCATCATGAAGATCTCGGCTGTGGTCGAACCTTGATGCGAATCAGCCCCAAGCGGCTCGGCGATAGTCAGGTGCGATCAGCTCTTGGTAACCAGTTAGACCGCGCCTTAGGGGTCAGCATCATCTGGAATGAACGCGAGGGCGAAATCCTGCGGGTGCTTGATTCCCCCGCAGGTCAACGCGCAGCCTAACCCTAGGCCTGAGCATCCAGAGCAGCGATGAGCGCCCGCAAGGCCTGTTCGGCAAAGGCCTGCATATTGGCGCGCCGATCTGGGCTTGCGGTTTCAAGGGTCATGACCCGCTCGACCGGTCCGCTGACCCCAATGCAGCTATGGCCTGCCGCATCGCCGTAAGGATTGCCCGTCGGCCCAGCGGCTCCTGTTTCAGACAGGCCCCAATCGGTGCGAAACCGTTCCTTGGCCGTGCGCGCGAGCAACAGGGCATAGGGCTCACTGGACGAGCGCATGCCTTCCACCGCATCGGCTTCTAGGCCCATCAGCTTGCGCCTGGCTCGGCCCGTATAGACCACGGCCCCACTTAGAAAATAGGCCGAAGCGCCCGGAACCGCCAACAGGGCCGCCGACAGAAGGCCACCTGACGATGATTCAGCGACCGCGATGGTTTGTTTGCGATCCTTAAGCCGCTGACCGGCCTCTTCTCCCAAGCGCCAAAGCTCTTCCATCGTCCTATTCTCCCATCGGTCACGTCACTATTGACCCGTACAAGGGTTTTTACATGATTCAAGCTAAGGTGCGCGAAAGCTTACAGGAGACTGAAATGATGACCTTCGATGAGTCGACCACGCGCCGAGTGGCGCAGAATGTCCGGCTTCTCGAGCGCCTGTTCAACGAGGCCCTCGCCTATCTGGACGGCGAAGCTCGTCAGCAGGGTGTTCAAAGGGCCAGAGCCGCCGGTGACCGCGCGGATGATCTGTCAAACCTGTCCGCCGATGAGGCCGTCTATCTTGTCCGGGCGCTGGCCTGCCTATCGACCCTGACCAATATTGCCGAAGATGTTGCGGGGCGTCGGCAGTTGGATGACGGACAGTCCGGCGGCCTGCCTGCGACCTTGACCGGTGCTGTGGCCTTAAAACAGAGCGAAGGCGTTTCAGACGCAGACATCCAGTCGGTGTTGGACACGATGCGTCTGACCCCCGTGCTGACCGCCCACCCAACCGAAATGCGCCGCGCATCCGTGGTTGACCGCGAATTTGAAGTCGCGCGGATCTTGGCATTGCGCCGCCATAGCCTGCCGCGCACGCTCGACCTTTGGACGCAGGATGAACTGTTCCGTGCTGTCGCCCTGCTATGGAAGACACGCCTCCATCGTCCCGACCGCATTACGGTCAGTGATGAGATCGACAATACGTTGGGCTTTGTGCGGCGGGCGATTTTACCGGCCTTAGTTCGGCTCTATGGCGATTGGGACCGCGATTTGCCTGAACAGGCCCCCTTCCCTCTGGTGGTTGGGTTGGGATCTTGGATTGGGGGGGACCGCGACGGCCACCCCCACGTCGACGATGTAACCTTAAAGCTAGCCCTCGCCGAACAGGGCCAAGTCATCTTCGCCTGGTACCTTGAACAGCTGGATCAGCTTGAAACAGAGTTGACCCTGTCGGTTACCTTGGCCCCCGTCTCGGACGAGGTCATGGAATTGGCGAGGCGCTCAGCCCAACATTCGGTTCACCGCGCAGACGAGCCCTATCGAAGGGCGCTGACCTATATTCACGACCGGGTTCTGGCCACGGCGGAGCGACTAAAGGCCTCCCCCATCGGGGCTCCCAAGGCCGCAGCACAGGCGCAAGCCTACGGTGCCGTGTCCGAACTGGTGCATGATCTGTCGATCATTCGCGACAGCTTGATTGCCCACGGCGGTGAGCGATTGGTGGGAACCACGCTTAAGGTCTTGCTGCAGATTGTCCGCTGCTGCGGCTTTCACCTGCTGTCCCTCGATCTTCGCCAAAACTCCGACGTCCATGAACGGGTGGTGGCAGATCTGTTTGCCCAATCCCCAACCCCGATCGACTATCTTGGGCTTTCAGAGGATCAAAGGATCGAGCTTCTGATTGAACAGCTGTCGGACGACCGCGTCCTGCGCTGGCCCTTTGCGTCCTACTCATCGGAAACCAAGCGAGAGCTTCGGATTTTGGACGCGGCGGCCGACACGGTGTCCGCCTATGGTCCAGAGGCGATCGGTGCCTATGTGGTGTCCAAGGCCGCGTCCGTATCCGACATTCTGGAACCTTTGGTCCTGCTCAAGCAGGCGGGTCTGGTCTTTGGCGGAGCGGCACCAAGGTCGATGCTTGGTGTTGCACCCCTATTTGAAACCATTGGCGACCTCGAGGCGGCTCCGGCCATCATTGATCGCTGGCTCAAACTGCCGATTACACGGTCCTTGCTTGGGCCAAAGGCGACCCAAGAGGTCATGCTCGGCTATTCAGACAGCAACAAGGATGGTGGTTACACCGCCTCTCGCTGGTCGTTGCACCGGTCTTCGTCCGACATTCTGAAGGTGTGCGACGAGCAGGGCGTCGGCCTGCAGCTTTTTCACGGCCGAGGTGGATCGGTAGGACGCGGCGGCGGCTCAAGTTTCGCGGCCATCCTCGCCCAACCGGCCGGAACTGTGCGCGGACGCATGCGGGTCACCGAGCAGGGCGAGATGATTGCCCGCAAATTCGGCGATGAGGTCTCGGCGCGTAAATCTTTAGACAGCGCCTGCGCGGCGGTCTTCCTTGCGACCCTGCGCCAAGAAGGGGATACGACCTCAACGGCTCTGGATGCCAAATTTGGCCCGGCCATGAGCGCCATTACCGATGCCTCATGCGAGGCCTATCAGGATCTGGTCTATCGCGACCCTGCCTTTGCCGGCTTTTTCCGCACGGCCACACCCATCTCTGAGATCATTGATCTGAAGATCGGCAGTCGGCCCGCCTCGCGCACCAAATCGGGCCGTATCGAAGATTTGCGCGCCATTCCGTGGGTGTTTAGCTGGTCACAGTCGCGGTTTATGTTGCCAGGCTGGTATGGCTTTGCCTCGGGCGTCAAGGCCGCGAAAATCGATATGAGCCAACTGCGCGATATGGCTCAGGGCTGGGGCTTTCTCGACACTTTCCTCGCCAATATGGAAATCGCCTTGGCCCAAAGCGATATGGCCATGGCCAGCGCCTATGCCGGACTTGCCCCTGACCGGGCGCATGCCGAACGCATCTACGGCGTCATCCATAGTGAGTGGAAGGCGACCGAGGACCTGATCCTGAAGGTGCGCGGCGCAACATCCCTATTGGAAAGCCAGCCGGATCTTGCCGCCTCGATTGCCCTATCAAAACCCTGCCTTGATCCGCTGAACCGATTACAGATCGAACTCCTGTCTCGGCGTCGGCGCGGCGAAAGTGGCGAGGCCATTCAGCTTGGCATTCAATTAACCCTCAATGGTATCGCGGCGGCCTTGCGTAACACAGGTTAAGGCCCCGCCATTCCAATGGAGATCGCGGTTTGCGCATGTCGCGACCTTGGGTTAGGCTGACCTTTGAAACCCAAAAAGTGTCATGAAACCCAAATCAAAACAGCGAAAGTCCGCCCCCGCGACCGCGCGCGGAGTTGCGTCCATTGAAGAGGCAACCCAATGGTTTGCCCGCCAGAACATTGAAGAGATCGAATGTTTCGTGCCCGACCTTGCCGGTGTGGCGCGCGGCAAGATCATGCCGGTACGCAAGTTCCTCAATGGCGGGACGATGAACTTGCCCATGTCGGTCTTTTATCAGACCATCACCGGCGACTTCCCAGACCTTGAAGGTCTGATCGGCGCGGTTCAGGCCGATACGGACATTTTCCTTGTCCCCGATTTTGCGACCTTGGCCAGCGTGCCATGGGCCCAAGACCCGACGGCGCAGGTCATTCACGACGCCTTCCATCCCGATGGCCGCCCCGTCGACGAAAGCCCCCGCCAAGTCTTGCGCCGAGTTCTTTCCCTCTATCGCGCCAAGGGATGGGAACCGGTCGTCGCTCCGGAATTGGAATTCTATCTGGTCGAAAAGAATGTCGACCCCGACTATCCGCTCAAACCGCCGACGGGCCGGTCTGGGAGGCCCGAGACGGGGCGTCAGGGCTATTCGATCTCGGCGGTCAATGAGTTCGATGCCCTGTTCGAAGACATGTACGAATATTCCGAGCGTCAGGGCCTAGAGATCGACACCCTGATCCACGAGAGCGGTGTGGCCCAGATGGAGATCAATCTGAGGCACGGCAACGCCCTAGAATTGGCCGATCAGGTCTTCATGTTCAAACGCACCATCCGTGAAGCGGCGATGGAACATGAGATCTATGCCACCTTCATGGCCAAACCCATGGCTTCAGAGCCTGGCTCGGCCATGCACATCCATCAGTCCATCGTTGATCCCGTCACGGGTAAGAACCTTTTTTCTGATCCGGCGACGGATGGACCAACAGAGCTATTTTACAGTTTCATCGCCGGGCAACAGCGCTACATGCCTGCGATCATGGCCATCTTAGCACCCTATGTGAATTCCTATCGTCGGATCAGCAAAGAGTCCGGCGCACCGGTCAACACCCAATGGGGCTATGATAACCGCACCGCGGGTATTCGCATTCCGCCATCGGACGCCGCCAATCGCCGGGTGGAAAATCGCGTGCCCTCCTCCGATGCCAATCCCTATCTGGCCATCGCCGCCGTGTTGGGCGCGGGCTATTTGGGGATGATTGAGGGTCTTAAGCCTGAGCCACCCGTTGATACCGACGCCAATCTTCGCGGCGTCGAACTGCCGCGCAGCCTGATCGAGTCGGTGGAATTGCTAAGCTCATGCGTTCCACTGCGCGACATTCTTGGCGGCAGCTTCATCGATGCCTATTCGCGGGTGAAGCTGGCGGAATATGACGCCTTTATGCGCACGGTCAGTCCTTGGGAGCGGGAATTCCTGCTGCTGAACGTCTAGTCTCGATGGCGGCGCGCAATGAAGGCCATCCGGCGACCTCTTGGTACGCGCAAACGGCCAACCCCTTCCCGGAACTAGCGTCCTTAAGGGGCCATCATCAAACCGAGGTCTGCATCATTGGCGCAGGCTATACGGGGCTGGGCGCAGCCTTGCGTTTGGCCGAGCAAGGCGTGTCCACAATCGTCTTGGAAGAGGCGCAGGTCGGGTCCGGGGCCTCGGGCCGCAATGGCGGCCAGATCCATACCGGTCAAAGACGCGATCAGCCTTGGCTCGAGCAGACGGTTGGACAAGATGATGCCATGGCCCTTTGGACCCTAGCCGAAGATGCCAAGGCCCATCTGCGAGATCTGATCACGAAACATGCCATCGCCTGCGATCTGAAACCCAAAATGATCCATGCGCGGCACAGACCGCAAGGCGAGGACGAAGACCGCGCTTGGCGTGACCACATGGCCGAGCGCTATGGCTACGACCAGATCCGCCTGATCGACCAGGACGCACTCGCCTTTGAGCTTGGTACCGACGTCTATTTTGGAGGAACCGTGGATGAAGGCGGGGGACATCTTCACCCGCTCAATTTCGCGCTCGGTCTTGGGCGGGCCGCCATAGATAGCGGCGCTCAGATTTTTGAGCGGTCGCGGGCCCTGTCTTGGCGCAAGACGGCTCAAGGTATGGAGGTGACCACACAGCAAGGCACGGTGAACTGCCAAAAGCTGATCCTGACCGGTGACGGCTATATTGATGGATTGTCGCCCGCCATTGATGCCCGGGTCATGCCGATCAACAATTTCATCCTCGCCACGGCCCCCTTGGGCGAGCTTGCAGATGAGATCATTCGCAGCGACGCGGCAGTGGCCGATAGCCGTTTTGTCATCAACTATTTTCGCAAATCCCCTGACGGGCGTCTGTTGTTCGGCGGCGGCGAGAACTATTCGCCTTGGTTTCCGGCTGACCTGAGCGGATTTGTCCGGCGACACATGCTGAAGGTCTATCCGCGTCTCGCCGCCGTGCCGATTACCCACGCTTGGGGCGGCACCCTTGGCATCACCATGAACCGCACGCCCTATGTCAGAGCCCTTGCGCCCGGCGTGGTGACGGCTGCAGGCTATAGTGGCCAAGGCGTGATGCTTGCGCCCTATTTTGGCAAGCTATTAGCCGATGCAACACTGGGCGAGATGTCAGGCCTTAATCTGCTCTCACGCCTGCCCACCCCAGCCTTTCCGGGCGGAAAACTCTTGCGTTGGCCCGCCTTGGTGGCAGGCCTCAGCTGGTATGCCCTCCGTGACCGGCTTTAGGGCAAGCCTAGAGGCTAATCCTTAGGATCGCTGTCCTCGAAAAAGGCCGCAATCAAACTTGAAACCATTTGAGGATTGCGCACGGCGATGATCCCTGCGACCGCCGCGACGGCGGCACTGACCAAGGGCTTTTCCCGCACAACGGCCATCAGGGTAGCCAAGATTGGCGCGGGCTCTGGCGGGGCCTGAACCGGACGTTTTGCAGCCGGCGCAGGTCGGCTGGCTATGAGCGCGACGATAAGCGCCACCAAGGCAAACAGACCCGCGACTAGGGCGCAGGCGATGGCCTCACCCCACAGGGTCCGCAACAGCACAAATAGGCCGAACGCGGCTGCCACAAGGCTGACGCCCGCGCTGACGGCGACAATTATCGCCGTTGTAAGGGTCTGTATGACCGTCTTTCGGATCATCTGCGCCGTCCGCTGCTCAAAAGAAGGCCGATGACGACACCAACGCCCAGGGCCATCGCAGTCGCTGTCAGAGGGCGATTTCGAACCTGATCAGAAACAACCTTTTGAGCCGCCTCGAATTGCTCTTCGGCATTATCGATCAAGGGCTTGGACTGGGTACCAAGGGCCTTTAGCCCCTCGCGAAACACCGCTTCCACCCGGTTGATGAGATCAGCCAAAGCGGCTTCGCCCACAGGACCTTTGGAAGCATCGGCGTGACCGGCACCATTGGCTGGTCCTACTGGCGGTATTGCGGTGTCCTGTTCCGTAGACATGTCGATCCTCCTTTAAAAGGCCAAGCCTAAGGTCTGGGCCGGGATGCCAATATCGAGTGCATCAATCCTCTAAAAATATAGTCAGAGCTTAGGCCCTCTTCTAGGGTGCCGCCAAGTGATCACCGGCACTTGCGGCAAATAGCGCATTGTTTCTCCAAAATCAGTTCGATCTGCTGACCGCTATTAGATTGTCATCGGCGTTTCGATCAATCAGCTTGGCATAGGGATCAACGCCTGCAAATTTTGGCAAGGTCGGTACAGTCAGAACGAGGGTCTGGACCCCAGCGTGAAGAGGCACGGCCTTGAATGCCATGATCTTCGACCGATCAAAATCTTTCGCCTCAGGTTTAACGGCAAATAGTCCGACATCGACCGTTTCCGCCATTGGAACAGCCGTTTCCTTGCCCTGCCCATCGGCATTTAGCTTTTTGGCGTCGACCGTAAGGGTGAGATCGTACTGACCATCCTTACGCTTGGTGGCAACAGCCTTAGTGGTCTTGATGTCGAAGACGGTGATCTTTTCAAACAGATCGGTGATCAGATCCTGTTTGTCTGAGGGGGCCTCAGCCCGTAGCGCAGCGACAAGGTCAAGCGATGTCGGATAGGGCGCGGCCTTAAAGGCATATTTTGCCAAAAGTGCACGAAGGGCCCGGTTAATGGCGGCTTCACCGATCTCATCCTTAAGGCGGTACATGACCAGAGCGCCCTTGCGGTAGTGGATATAGGGCTGGTTTTCCACGCGGACCAAAGGCAGTTCTTCAATGACCTCTGTGCCACGACTGCGCAGATAGTTGTCGAGTTCATATTTGAGGAACTTGCGGATCTTGTCCGGGCCATAGAGTTTTTCCATGACCATCAGCGCCGAATATTGCGCCAAGGTCTCGGACAAAACGGTCGAACCCTGCTGATCCGCTCCAATGATCTGATGGGCCCACCACTGGTGCGCCAACTCGTGGGCGGTCACATAGGTGACGAGATCGATCTTTTCGGGGTCCTTATAGTTGGCGATGAACCCTAAGCCTTCGGAATAGGGAATGGTGTTGGCGAAGGACTGCGCAAATTGGGCATAGTCCGGAAATTCGAGAATCCGCGCCTGCCGAAACTGATAGGAGCCAAATTGCGCCTGATAATAGTCCAGTGACAGGGTCATAGCCCGCATCATCCGCTCAATGTTCCACGGGTGTTGCGCATCATAATAGATCGCGAGATCGACGCCGCGGTAGGTTTGCGACTTGATCTGGTATCGCGCCGATTGGATCGAGAAAAATTGTAAAATCGGTGCCTCGGTCTTGAACCGAACGGTGCGCCGACCCTGAGATAGCTTCTCCGACACCCTATAGCCCGGCGCGATTGGGGTTTGGTCAGCGTCGGTCGTGACGGTGATATCAGCTTGGACCCAATCAGAGTCATGGCGCAGATAATGATAACCCCGCGACACAGCATCGCCGAGCTTGGCCATCCGCAACTCTGGAGGCAGACCATATTTTCGGCGTTTGCTGCGATCGGTTAGAAGCGGCGCTCGGCTGACGCCGAAGCCGGGCGCTATCTCCTGATCATTGATGAAGGTGCCATTGTCGACAATGCGGGTCTCAACCCCACTATTTTTAAAGCCCTTTTGCTCAAGGGTGGTCGTGAAGGACAGGCTACGCTGCTCACCCGGTTGCAGCGGTATGTCGAAGCTGAAAATCCGATAGTTATATTGATCATAGGTCTTTTTAGGCCGGGCACCCTCGATGGCGAGCGCATCGACTTGGAGGTCGCGATTAAACTGCACATGCATTTCACGCAGAGGCCGGTTTGTACGGTTCTCAAACCGATAGACGCCGTTCGTCACCAAGCGATGCTGACGTGGATGGATATCGACATCGAGGGTCACGTCAAAGATCCGGGGTTGTGCGACCTTTTCAAACGGTAACAGGTCCTTTTCGTACGCGGCTTGCCACTTCTCATCGTCTAGATGGGTACGGTAGCTGTTCCAGATATTGGTGTTGATGAAGACATAGCTTCCCGTGGCGACAAAGACCGTCAAGGCCACGCCAAGAACAATAGCCGCCCCCCCCTTCAAGCGCGCGCCAAGACGCCGCAGCCTCGGCATCAGCCTTGTATCCACCCCGCGCCGCCACAGGGCATAGGACAGCACGCAAAGAATGAGGGCAAAGGCGGTCCAGTAGAGACGAAGCCAGGCATTCGCGACCCAAAACTGGCCCTGACCGTTCATGTCGGACAAGGGCACAAACGGTGCCGCACCATAGCGATAGAGTAGATGCTCCCAGCCCAAACTGGTCATGACCTGTCTGGAGATCAGATAGATCACCATCAGGCCCCACCCGACGAATTTCTGGGGTGAAAGGGTCTGCAAGAAGACGGCGAGGATCGCGATCAGAAGAAAACCTATCGCGTCTGGAACGACCAGCCACAGCAGATATTTCCCAATCTCAAAACTGAAATATCCCTTGATCGCCTGCAAGGTGACAGCCGTCAGGACGCCAACGAGCAGCGTCGATATCAACACCAAGGTTATGGCGAGGATCTTGGGGACCAGAAAGGCCCAGTCTGGGATCGGTGTGGCGTCAATAATTTCGTGGGTCCGCCGGTCACGCTCGCGCCAGACCAGTTCACCGGCATAATAGATCGAGACAATGATTGGGATGATACCGAAGGCACCTTCCAGGGTCGAAATCATCACTCGGGTTACCGGATAGATGGTCCCACCATAGAGGTCATTGGCAAACCAAAGGGCTGTACCGGCATTCACAACGCCTAACGCCAAAAGCACGATATAGGCGGGGCTTAAAAAGACCTGCTGTAGTTCCAAACGCGTCCGAACCAAAAGCAGCGTCCAGCCCGACTCGGCATCATATTTTGGGAACGGTAGAGGGCCACTGCGGGGCAAAGGGGCCGGATCGTTGGCCCCTTCGGCCTTCGCCCCTTTCGGCCGCCGCGCGGCGGGCGCTTCAAACCGAAACAGACTATAGGCCAAGACCAAAAAGCCTGCCGATAGGGCCAGGCTAAACAGCCGGTTCCACATCAAAATTCCGCTGAGGGCGGGGGTCAAGAGATTGCGATCTGCCGCCGTCCAATATTTGGTCGCAAGCCCATAGGCGGCCAATCCGAAGGGCTCGAACAGGGCGGTGCCATGCTCAAACTGGGGCTTATCGAGCAAGATCGTGGCCGTCAGATAGACGACGAAGAACGCCACGACACCGACATAGGTCGCCATCATCGAGCGCGTGACGGTCGCCACAGAAAAGAAGACGGCGCTGGTTAAAAGAAGCGCGGGAAGTGCCAGTACCCCATAGGCAAAACCATAGGCCTGCCAACGATTGGGGCCTAAGGTTTCCACATCCACCCAAGGCATTAATGAGCCAAGGAAGAATGCAAGTGGGACGCTCAGATAGGCCACCGCAGCTGCGGCAACGCCACCGCTAAATCGGCCGAGCAAATAGTTGGCTTTGGTGACCCTTGTCGATCGGATGATTGGACCAAATCCGGTCTCGTCATCACGAACGACCACATTGGCCACAAAGGCCGCCGTCACGAACATATAGAATAGGGACAAGATCAGATGGGTCTGGGCAATCGCAAACGGGGAATTGCGATGCACATTTCCCCCAGACCCAATGTGAATCTGGTCGATTGTCACCGAGCCAAAGGTCAACAGGAAAAAGAATGTGAACACCACCCAGAACAGCGGCTGCCTAAGCTGGTAGCGAAATTCAAAGACCGCAATCTTGCCAAACATCGATCAAACCTCGGCTCAAGCCACGCGGCGCGATGCGGATAGGACGGAGAAATAGACATCCTCCAACCCACCCAAGACCGGTTCAAACCCCTCATCCGGGCACTGATCGGCGAGAACGTGAACAACCGTCGCTCCGGCAAATAGTCGGGTCGAGATGACCTCATGGTCCTTTCGAACCGCCTCAAGATTTTGGCGGTTGATGGTCTTTTTCCAAACGCGCCCCTTGAGACTATCAATCAGCCCCAGCGGGGCACCTTGGCTAAGGATCCGGCCTTCAGCCAAGATGGCCATCGACGGGCAAAGATCGGCAACATCCTCAACGATGTGGGTCGAAAGGATCACCACGATATTTTCGCCGATCTCGGCCAGCAGGTTCAGGAACCGATTTCGTTCTTCGGGATCGAGACCCGCTGTCGGCTCATCGACAATGATCAGACGAGGGTTACCGATTAAGGCCTGAGCAATACCAAAGCGCTGGCGCATACCCCCGGAAAAACCGGCCAGTGCCTTGTGGCGTACGGACCAAAGATTGACCTGGTTGAGAAGCGCCTCAACGGTCTCCTTTCGTGCGGCGGCTTGGGCCACGCCCTTAAGAACAGCCATATGGTCAAGCATGTCATAGGCCGACACGCGGGGATAAACGCCAAAGTCCTGCGGCAGATATCCCAGTTGGCGGCGCAGAGCCTCCGGGTTGGCGAGGATATCGATCTCGTCAAACCGCAAATGACCAGATGTGGGTGTCTGCAAAGTCGCGATGGTGCGCATGAGGGTGGACTTGCCCGCACCATTGGGACCCAGCAGGCCGAACATGCCATTGGGAATGACCAGATCGATGCCGCGTAGGGCATGGGCACCGTTGGGATAGATGTGGTTCAGATTCTCGATGATCAACATGGTCAAAGATCCTATCGGTGTAACGATACTAGCCGCCGTCGAGATTTCTGCGCCAACCGTAAGTTTTACCGTTACGCGGGGAGACGGTCGCATCAAGTTAAACAAGCGTAACCTGAACCGGTAGAGGCTTTACCCGGCGGCAGAAGTCCGTAATTTGGGGCCATGTCTAGCTTTGCATTCCCCCCGCCCGCTCGTCCTGCCGTTCCTGTTGAAGGGACCTCCGCGCTTTTTCCAGTGCGGCGCATCCTATGTGTTGGCCGCAACTATGCAGCCCATGCCCGAGAGATGGGAGCAGACGAACGCGATCTTCCGTTTTTCTTTTCCAAACCCGCGGATGCGATTGTCATTTGTCCGCCGGGACAATGTGTGACCCTGCCCTACCCTTCCGCCACATCGGATCTGCACCATGAGGTCGAGCTGGTCGCCGCCCTTTCAAGCGGCGGCTCAAACCTAACACCCGAACAGGGTCTTGCCGCCGTCTATGGCTATGCCGTTGGCGTCGACCTGACGCGCCGGGATCTTCAAAATGGCTTTAAGGCCAAGGGTCAGCCTTGGGACGCAGCCAAGGGGTTTGATCTTTCAGCGCCGATCAGTCCCATTCGCCGCAAAGCCAACTGTCCTTCGCCTCAATCGGGCATTGGTCGGGCTGAAGGGAACATATGGCTGACAGTTGACGGCCAGACCAGACAGGATGGCCAGCTTGAAGACATGATCTGGTCCATTGGTGAAACCATAGCACAGGCCTCTCGGCTTTGGACCTTGGCGGCCGGAGACCTGATCTTTACCGGAACACCTGAGGGGGTTGGCCCCATTCAAGTGAATGAACCGGTAAAGGCTGGGATTGAAGGCGTTGGAGAAATATTGTTTAAATTACTGTAATTGTCGGCATTCGGTTTGAGTATAGTGAAAACTATAATCAATAGAGTATAAACCTATAGACCTCAAATCCTGCATGATTGACCTATTTACCAAAGGTCAACTTGCAGGAGCCACCCGTTGGATCGCCGAGGCCGAACTCTTGATAGTCCATTTAGGGGGCGGAGATTTCGGACTG
>CALFYB010000444.1 GCA_937952995.1 uncultured Caulobacteraceae bacterium | reverse complement strand
CATGCCGCGGCACCTGCTGGAGCGGCCGGGCGTGGGCGACATGGTGGCGCGGCAGCTGGAGACGCTGGGCGGCGTGCGGGACCTCAAGCTGGCGGCGCGGCGCGTGGACCACCCACCTCGGCGCCTACTACGTCGGACCGTCGCAGGACTCCGGCGCGACGACGACTGCGGCCATCTACGATTCGCTCGGGCAACCCGCCTATATTGCCAAGCATTTCACCGGCGGTGCCTTCGTTTACCGCTACATCACCGAATCGACCATCACCTACAATCTTTCGGTCGGCTACCGCTTCGGTCGCACACCCAGCCCGCGGCTGCGCAACGCCCGCGAGCGCATCGCCGCGATCCTCGATTTCCTGCTGGTCTTTCTCGGCGGCGGCTACATCATCGCCAAACTGACTGGAGGCGTCACCGAGAACGGGTTCGAACTGAACGGCGCCCCCGCTTTCGCCCTCTTCGCACTTGTCGTGGCCTATTTCGTGGTGATGAAACGCCTCGGCGGCACCCTGTTCAAGCGCCTGCTCGGGGTCGTCTGACCGCCGGTTTCATCTTGGCCTCAAATACTCCCGCCGGAGGCTTCTGCGGCAAATGTCGGATGCCTCCGGCGGGAGTATTTAAGCCGAGATGAAGCACAAGGGGTAGGGTGCGTGGTTTCCACGCACCTCTCGGCAGGTCAGTTGCGCGCGCGGTCGACCATCTTGCCCTTGGAGATCCAAGGCATCATGTCGCGCAGCTTTTTGCCAACCAGTTCGATCTGGTGTTCATCGTTGGAACGACGCGACGCCTTGATCGTCGGCTGACCCACGGCGTTTTCCAGCATGAAGTCGCGCACGAACTTGCCCGACTGGATGTCCGACAGCACGGCTTTCATGCGGGCCTTGGTTTCGGCATAGGGCAGAATCCGCGGGCCCGACACATACTCGCCGTATTCGGCGGTGTTCGAGATCGAGTAGTTCATGTTGGCGATGCCGCCTTCATAGATCAGGTCGACGATCAGCTTCACTTCGTGCAGGCACTCGAAATAGGCCATCTCCGGCGCGTAACCGGCTTCAACCAGTGTTTCGAAGCCCGCGCGGATCAGTTCGACCAGACCGCCGCAGAGGACAACCTGCTCGCCGAACAGGTCGGTTTCGCATTCTTCACGGAAGTTGGTCTCGATGATGCCCGAACGGCCACCGCCGATGGCGGATGCGTAGGCGAGGCCCAGATCCATGGCTTGACCGGTTGCATTCTGATGGACTGCGATCAGGCAAGGCACGCCGCCGCCCTTGAGATATTCACCGCGCACCGTGTGGCCGGGGCCCTTAGGCGCGACCATCAGCACGTCGATGCTGGCCTTAGGCTCGATCAGCTTGAAGTGAACATTCAGGCCGTGAGCGAACAGCAGGGCTGCGCCGTCGCGGATGTGAGGGGCAATCTCGTTCTCATAGATGCCGCGCTGCAGCTCATCGGGAGCCAAGATCATCAGCATGTCGGCCCAGCCAGCGGCTTCGGCGACGGTCATGACCTTCAGCCCTTCAGCTTCGGCCTTCTTGGCAGAGACCGAGCCAGCGCGCAGGGCGATAGCGACGTTGGTGTGGCCTGAATCGCGAAGGTTCAGGGCGTGGGCGTGACCTTGGCTGCCATAGCCTACGATCGCGACCTTCTTGTCGAGGACGCGGCCAATGTCGGCGTCGCGATCGTAATAAACACGCATGATCAAGTCTCCAGACGGGTCATTCAAGAGCCCCTTCGCGGGACGCTTTTCGGAAAGGCTGCTTTCGAGCGTTTTTTTGCCCTCCCGTCAAGGTCTGGGTGCATTGCGCGCAACCTCTTGCCCTTATATGTGCTGAATTAGTGGATCTAAACCGGCCGCTTTAAGGAAAAACAGACCATGTCACGACTAGCGACGCCGCATGACGTGGTGATCTATTGGCAAAATGCCGGGCCCAGCAAATGGTTCGCCAAGAATGATCGGTTTGATGAGGCCTTGAGCCTGCGGTTCGAACCCATGCACATGGCCGCCGCGCGCGGAGAACATGATGATTGGGAGGCGCAGGGCGCGGTTGGGGCGCTGGCCCTCATTCTCCTGTTCGACCAAATCCCCCGTAACATCTATCGCAAGACCGCCCATGCCTTTGCCACCGACGGCCGCGCCCGCAGCGTTGCCCGCAAGGCCGTTGCCAGTGGCTATGATCAGGAGATGGAACCGCCGTTAAGGCCGTTTTTCTATCTGCCATTCGAACATTCTGAAGACCCCAGCGATCAGGCCTTCAGCGTCGAACTCTTTAGCGCCCACAGCCTAGCCAGCGGCGATGAGGACAGCCTCAAATGGGCCATCGTCCATAGCCAGATCATCGAGCGGTTCGGGCGTTTCCCACATCGAAACCCGGCCCTTGGTCGGGCGACAACTGTGGAAGAAAAGATGTTCCTGAGCGAAGGCGGGTTCGGCGGTTAATAGAACCGTTGGATTTCTGCCGGTCAGCCCTTTAGCCTGCCTTGAGCCCAAGGGTCAGAATCACATGAACGCACACGCTCCAGCCTCCGCCGCAAAGATCGCTGCCCATCCTGAGCAGCAATATCTTGATCTGTTGGCCGACATTCTGGCCAACGGCTCCTTTCGGCAGGACCGTACCGGCACGGGCGCAAAGAGCCTGTTCGGGCGTCAGATGCGCTTTGACCTGGCCGCTGGCTTTCCGCTGCTGACCACCAAGAAGCTGCATCTGAAGTCGATCATCGTTGAGCTTCTCTGGTTCCTGCGCGGCGATACCAACGTCAAATATTTGCATGATCACGGGGTCAGCATCTGGGACGAATGGGCCGAGCAGCAGGTCGTCGACGAGATCCACGGCATGGGCGGCGAGGCGGTGGCCAACGACCCGGCCTACGACCTGGGCCAGGGTGCAGGTTTTTATGTCAACGCCACCCAGGCCCCCTGGGCCGCGCACTACCGGATGCAAGACTATGTGGCCCTGGAGCTGCCCGCGCTGGTCGAGCAGCACTTTGCGGCCAGCCCCCTGCGCGGCATCTTTGGCCACTCCATGGGCGGACACGGCGCCCTGACGCTGGGCCTTCTGGCCGCCGGGAGCTTCGTTGGCGCGGCGCATGCGCAATCGGCGGTCGAGACCTTTTATAAAGGCAAGATTCTCGACCTTTATATCGGCTTCACCTCAGGCGGGACCTACGACACCTATTCGCGGCTGGTCGCCCAGTTCATGGGGGATCACATTCCCGGCAAGCCAAACTTCGTTGTCCAGAACATGCCCGGCGCGGGCGGCATCGTCGCGGCGCAGGCAGTGGCCCGTGCCGCGCCCGACGGCCACA
Organism: uncultured Caulobacteraceae bacterium; assembly: GCA_937952995.1. Taxonomy (GTDB): domain Bacteria; phylum Pseudomonadota; class Alphaproteobacteria; order Caulobacterales; family Caulobacteraceae; genus CAISGS01. The sequence goes on along the minus strand of CALFYB010000444.1, from coordinate 326 downwards.
CGCTGCTGCTGCTGAGCAATGCCAACGCCGTCAGCGTGGGCCTGATCCGCCAGCTCGGCTACGACCCGGTGCGCGACTTCGCGCCGATCAGCACGCTGGGCTTCTTCGACCTCGGGCTTTTTGCCGCCGGCAACGGCCGCTTTGCCACGCTGGCCGAGCTGCTGGCCTATGCGCGGGCGCAGCCGGGCAGGCTGAACATCGGCACGATCTCGATCGGCAGCACCCAGCACCTGGCGGCCAAGCTGTTCGAAACCGTGGCCGGGGTGGACGTGCTCGTGGTGCCCTACAAGGGCTCGCCGGCGGTGTTGAACGCGCTGCGCACGGGC
>CALFYB010000443.1 GCA_937952995.1 uncultured Caulobacteraceae bacterium | reverse complement strand
ATGGATGCTGGCGTGGCAGAAGAGGCGCTCCGGCATGGATGCGATTGATACGAACCTGATTGTTCGCATCCTCACCGGCGACCACCCAGAACAGTCGGCCAAGGCCCGGGCCTTTGTTGAGGCCAACAGGGTTTGGGTCAGCACAACGGTCCTGCTATAGACCGAATGGCTACTGCGCAGCGCCTATAAGCTCCCCAAGCCCAATGTGATCGCGAGCCTGACGGATTTTGTTGGCCTGCCAACAGTCACCCTGCAAGAGCCGGAACGTGTGGCTATGGCCTTGGACTGGTCAGCCAAGGGCATGGACTTTGCCGATGCTTTGCATTTGGCAGCGGCGCAATCCGTTGACTCTTTTGTGACTTTTGACCAACGCCTCGTATCTGCAGCGCAGACTGCGGGGGCTGGAGCGGTTCGCCTGGTCTGAGTTGCGGTGTGGGAACCGGAACAAAGGCGACAAAAGAATTGTCCATCTGCGACAGAAAACGGGCTTGCGCGACGGCGCGAAAAGGCGTCTATCGCCCTCGGGCCACGCCTCCCCAACGGGGCGCTGCTCATCTGTAAGGATGGGAAACACAGATATGACAAACCTCGCTAAGCCAGCGATGCGCCCTGCGCGTCCTGAATTTTCTTCCGGACCCTGTGCCAAGCGGCCGGGTTGGAACCTTGACCAGCTCTCGAGCGCCGTGCTCGGTCGGTCTCACCGCTCAAAATTAGGTAAGGGTCGTCTCAAGGACGCCATTGATCGCACCCGTGCGGTTCTAGGCGTGCCCGATGACTATCTGATCGGCATCATGCCGGCCTCGGACACGGGCGCTGTCGAAGCGGCCATGTGGTCGATGCTGGGTGCGCGTCCGGTGCAGATGCTGGCCTTTGAAAGCTTCGGCAAGGACTGGGTGACCGATGTGGTCAAGCAGCTGAAGCTGAAGGACACCGAAGTCCTCGACGCCGATTACGGCCTACTGCCCGACCTGACTAAGGTCCGCGCCGATGCTGATCTGGTCTTTACCTGGAACGGCACGACCTCGGGCGTGCGGGTTCCTAATGCCGATTTCATTTCTGCGGACCGCGAAGGCATCACCATCTGTGACGCCACTTCGGCCGCGTTCGCCCAAGACCTCGAGTGGGCCAAGCTCGATGTGACCACCTTCTCCTGGCAAAAGGTGCTGGGCGGAGAGGGGGCTCACGGGATGCTGATCCTGTCGCCGCGCGCCGTCGCTCGCCTCGAAAGCTACAGCCCGGCTTGGCCGATGCCGAAGATCTTCCGCCTGACCAAGGGCGGCAAGGTCAATGCCGAGATCTTCGAAGGCGCGACCATCAACACCCCCTCCATGCTCTGTGTCGAAGACTATCTCGACGCCCTGACCTGGTCGGAAAAGATCGGTGGCCTGACCGAGCTTCGCCGCCGGGCCGATGCCAATCTCGGCGTCATTGCCGACTGGGTGGCCAAGACTGGCTGGGTTGATTTCCTGCCCGTCGATCCTGCGACCCGCTCCAACACCTCGGTCTGTCTGAAGGTGGTGGATGCCCGCGTTGCGGCGCTCGATGCCAATGCTCAGGCTGATTTCGCCAAGAAGTTGGCTAGCCTGTTGGAAAAAGAAGGCGTGGCCTTGGACATCGGTGCCTACCGCGACGCCCCTCCGGGTCTGCGCATCTGGTGCGGCGCTACGGTTGAGACGTCCGATCTGGACGCCCTGACCCCTTGGCTCGACTGGGCCTTTGCCACCGTCGCTGCTGAGCTCCTTTCCGCCTAATCAAACCTAAGGCCTCGCCCTGACCTGCCTGCGCGCGCTAAGCGCCGGGGCGGGGCGAGGACCCATCCCCTTTCATCCGACAATCGGAGATAAAATCATGGCCCCTCGCGTTCTCATTGCTGACCAACTGTCCCCCGCTGCCGTCAAGATTTTCGAATCGCGCGGCGTTCAGGCCGATGTCATTACCGGTCTGACCAAGGACCAACTCCTCGAAATCATTGATCAATATGATGGTCTCGCCGTCCGTTCCGCCACCAAGGCCGACAAGGACGTCATCGCAAAGGCCAAAAACCTCAAGGTGGTTGGCCGTGCGGGTATCGGTGTGGACAATGTCGATATTCCAGCTGCCACCGCCGCCGGTGTCGTGGTCATGAACACCCCGTTCGGCAACTCGATCACGACGGCGGAGCACGCCATCGCCATGATGTTCGCTCTGGCCCGCCAGCTTCCAGCGGCCGACCTGTCGACCCAAGCGGGCAAGTGGGAAAAGAACCGCTTCATGGGCATCGAGCTTTACAGCAAGACCCTCGGCCTGATCGGTTGCGGCAATATCGGCGGCATCGTCGCGGACCGCGCCAACGGCCTAAAGATGAAGGTCATTGCCTATGACCCGTTCCTGTCGCCTGAGCGCGCCGTCGAGATCGGTGTCGAAAAGGTTGAGCTGGACGAGCTGTTGGCCCGCGCCGAAGTCATCACCCTGCACACGCCCCTGACCGACAAGACGCGCAACATCTTGAGCGCCGAGAATCTCGCCAAGACCCGCAAGGGCGTGTTCATCATCAACTGCGCGCGCGGCGGGCTGGTTGACGAGGCGGCTCTGCGGGCCGGTCTCGACAGCGGCCACATCGGCGGCGCGGCCTTTGACGTCTTTGTCGAAGAGCCTGCCAAGTCGAACGTGCTGTTTGGCCATCCCAACTTCATCGCCACGCCTCACCTCGGCGCCTCTACCGCCGAAGCTCAGGAAAATGTCGCCCTGCAGGTCGCCGAGCAGATGGCCGACTATCTGCTGACCGGCGCGGTCTCCAACGCCCTGAACAGTCCTTCGGTCAGCGCAGACGAAGCACCCAAGCTGAAGCCCTTCATCGCCCTAGCCGAAAAGCTCGGTGCCTTTGCAGGCCAGATGGTCGACTCCGGTCTGAAATCGATCGAGATCGCCTATGTCGGCGAAGTCTCTAAGCTGAATGTTAAGCCGCTCACCGCCGCCGCCCTTGCGGGGGTCCTGCGTCCGATGCTGGCCGAGATCAACATGGTCTCTGCCCCCAGCGTGGCCAAGGAGCGCGGCATTACGGTTTCGGAAAGCCGTCAAGAGCTGTCGCCCGTCTATGACAGCCTCATGCGGATTACGGTCACCTCGGCTTCGGGCGAGCGGGCCTTTGCCGGCACAGTCGTCGGCGGCATTCCTCGCGTCGTCGAGGTCAAGGGCATGGATCTGGACGCCCCGTTCGCGCCCGCCATGCTCTATGTGAACAATCTCGATAAGCCCGGCTTTATCGGTGCAGTCGGCGCACTGTTGGCTGATGCTGGGATCAATATCGCCACCTTCAATCTGGGCCGCACATCCGCAGGCGGTGACGCCATCTGTCTGGTCGGCGTTGACCATGCCCCAAGCGAGGCTGTGCTCCAGGCCGTTAAGGCCTTGCCGCATGTCAAGGAAGCCCGCGCCCTCGTCTTTTAAGGTCGGGTGGCAGCAGGCCGTTACTTCCATCGGTCTGCTGCCAATCCCTGTACAGGTCTCGTGCAAATCGATTTAGGTTCAGGCTTGAACGGAACGATTGGACGGTCAGATTATGAAAATGACTAGGGCGCTTGGCCTAGCCTTAGCTGCGGCACTCTCGCTTAGCCTTGTGGCGTACCCACGCGCCTATGCAGCCGAACTG
>CALFYB010000442.1 GCA_937952995.1 uncultured Caulobacteraceae bacterium | reverse complement strand
TGGGTTCTAAATCTTCCCCCTTTGGGGGAAGTACCGGCGAAGCCGGGGTAGGGGGCGGGTTCTCACCCTTGTCTAACGACGCAACCCATGATCATCTGCCCTCAAATCGCGAATAGGGGACTGTTTTTCCATGAATCTGGTTGAGATCGTCGGGCTCATCATTGTTTTGGTGACCTTCGTGCCGGTGTTTCTGCAACTGCGGGCCCATCCGCGTGGTCTTTTCGTGCTGTTCTTTGCCGAGATGTGGGAGCGGTTTTCCTATTACGGCATGCGCGGTCTGCTGATCTTCTATCTGACCCAGCATTTCCTGTTCGATGACAAGCAGGCGCAGGGCCAATATGCGGCCTACACGTCTCTGGTCTATCTGTTGCCTCTGGTCGGCGGTCTGTTGGCCGACCGGTTCTTGGGCATGCGCAAGGCTATTGCCTTCGGGGCGCTGCTCTTGGTCGCCGGTCACGGAGCCATGGCCATTGAGGGGGCTCCAGCCACTCAGGTCCTGACCTATCAGGGTGCGAAATACGAATTTGTCGTCCATGGCCGCGCCGATAGCCGCGAGGTCAAGCTCAAGGTCGGTTCGGGCGAATATGCCTTCGGAGCCAATGAGGCTGGCGGCTTGGAGTTCAAGGGCCTGCCCGCCGATGCGCCGATCCCAGCGGTTCTGGCCAAGGGCAGCTATGAGCTGTCGGTGGTCAAGGGCCCCAAAATCTATCAGGACATCATGTTCCTGGCCCTGTCGCTGATCATTATGGGCGTTGGCTTCCTTAAGCCGAACATCTCGTCCATCGTCGGTCAGCTCTATCCTGAGAATGATCCGCGTCGGGATGCGGGCTTCACCCTCTACTATTACGGCATCAATCTTGGCGCCTTCGTCGCGGCCATTGTCTGCGGCCGTCTGGGTCAAGAGGTTGGCTGGTGGGCAGGCTTTGGTCTGGCCGGTATCGGTATGGCCGCAGGTTGGGTCGCCTTCATGCTCGGCAAACCCATGCTCGAGGGCAAGGGCGAGCCGCCCAATCCCGAAGCCTTGGTCAAGCCGATCTTCGGCCCGCTAAACACCGAATGGCTGATCTATATCCTCGGCGTCGCGGGCGTGGGTATCATCTGGGTTCTGGTGCAACAGAACGCCTATGTCGGGGCGATGCTCGGCCTCGGTTCAGTCTGTGTGCTCAGCTATCTGGCGTGGTTCATGGCGACCAAATGCACACCGGTTGAACGCAGCCGGATGATCTTGGCGCTCGTGCTCATCGCCGCCTCGGTGATCTTCTTTGTCCTATTCGAGCAGGCCGGATCGTCCCTGAACCAGTTTGCGGACCGCAATACGCTGCTGACCCTGCCGGGCGGCAGTTCTATGACGGCGGCGCAGACTCAGTCGTTCAATTCAGGCTTTATCCTGCTGTTCGCGCCGGTCTTTGCCGCACTTTGGGCGTTCTTGGGACGTCGCAATCTGGACCCTTCCGCGCCGATGAAGTTCTCACTGGCCTTGATGCAGGTCGGGATTGGCTTCCTGATCCTAGTGGCGGGCGTCAAGTTTGCTGATGGGGCCTATAAGGTGCCGCTGATCTTCTTGGCGCTGGCCTACATGCTGCACACAACGGGAGAGCTGTTCCTCAGTCCGGTTGGCCTGTCGCAGATGACTAAGCTGTCGGCCCCTGCGGTGGTCTCGACCATCATGGCCGTCTGGTTCTTGGCCAGCTCTTGGGCGCAATATCTAGGCGGGATGGTGGCCAATCTGACGGCGACTGAGACGGTGGCCGGTCAGGTGCTCGATCCAAAGGGCGCGCTAGAGACCTATGCCAGCGTGTTCCAGACCATCGGTATCTGGGCCGTCGGGCTGGGTATCCTGATGGCCATCGCCAGTCCTTGGCTGAAAAAGCTCGCCCACGGGGTGAAGTAGGGGGCGATAGCCCCCTCAACCCCGTTAGTGGCCGCCGATAGGGCGTCTAAAGGCTTGTTCCGCCGACGGTCAGGCCCTTGATCTTCAAAGAGGGCTGGCCGACGCCGACGGGTAAGCTTTGCCCGGCCTTGCTGCAGACCCCGACGCCGTTGTCGAAGTCGAAATCGTCGCCGATCATTTCCACCCGGGTCAGGGCGCTGGGGCCGTCGCCGATCAGGGTCGCGCCCTTGACTGGCGCGGTGATCTTGCCGTTCTCGACAAGATAGGCCTCGGTGCACTGGAACACGAACTTGCCGTTGGTGATGTCGACCTGTCCGCCGCCGAAATTGGCGCAGAACAGGCCGCGCTTCATCGAGGCGATCATCTCGGCTTGCGAGCTGGTGCCATTCATCATGCCGGTATTGGTCATGCGGGGCAGGGGCATGTGGGCGTAGGACTGACGTCGCCCATTGCCGGTGGCGCTGAGGCCCATCAGGCGGGCGCTCATGCGGTCATGCATATAGCCGACCAAGATCCCGTCCTCGATCAGGACCGTGCGCTCAGTCGGCGTGCCCTCATCGTCTATGGTCAAAGATCCG